>JBOGMR010000697.1:0-2607 GCA_050746825.1 Bryobacteraceae bacterium
CGATTGAGCACATCGACGCCGACTTCGTTGAAACCCTTCGACGTGTTTTGCGCCATCGAGCGTGAGCCGACGTAGGCGACGTCCACGAGCGTATTTCCGGGCAACTGCCGTTGAATGCCGAACGAAAACTGGTGAACGTAGGCGACGCGGGAATCAGTGTACGTAAAACTGGGTCCCTGCCCGAGAAATGTCAGCATGCCCAGCGACGGCCCGGGCGGCTGCAGGATCCCTGTGGGAAACGGATTGTTCAGATTGTTCGCCGGCGTCCGCCCGGAATCGAGCGAAGCCACGTACGGCGTCGACTGCGAGAATCCGTTCAGATTCCCGCGGAAGGTGGGGTTCAGGTAGAAAATTCCCCAGCCTCCGCGTAGCACCGTTTTGTCGTTGAGCGAGTAGGCGGCGCCGATGCGCGGCTGCAGGTTATTCCGGTCGGTCGCGACAGGCGAACGCGGATTGCCGTCGATTCCCGCAAAGCCGATCCCACCCTTCGCCTGGAATCCCGGGAATTTCGTCTTGTCGACGCGTTCGGAAATCGGGTTCACGCGATCGGCAAAGAATCCGTAGTTGATGCGGTTGTAGCGTTCGGTCACTGGTAGATTGATGTCCCAGCGGAAGCCGAGGTTCAACGTAAGACGGCGTGTGAGCTTGATATCGTCCTGGATCCAGGGAGCGTAGTACATCCACTGAAAATACGGCTGAGCGACATTCGCAACGGAGCCCGACTGGATGTATCCGAGCAAGAACGAGGCTGCGCCCACGCCCGACGTCGCGTCCTGGACGAGATAATCGCGGCGCGTGTAGCCGCGGTCGAAGTTGTAGGTTCCGGCAGCCGCGCCAGGCCTAAGCTGCGTGTATCGCGTTACGCGGAAGTCGAGGCCCGATTTGATCGTATGCTTGCCGCGCAGCAGCACCACGTTCGGCGCGAGCGACAGAACCGTGGTGGGCTCGAAGGTCACGTTGCCGGAGCCGTGGCCGAGCGAGCGAACGCTCGCAATAGAGACCTGAGGAAACAGGCCGGGCTGCGGTAGCCGGTCCACCAACGGCTTAGGAAAACCGAGTTGTGTGTTGCTGAAATTCTCGTTGCCGAAAGGACGTAGATCTTCGACCCAATAACTCAGCGCGGCGCGCACGTTCAGAATGGTGGACGGAGTGACGGTGGTGATGGAATCGATGACGATGCCATTGTTGCGCTTGCCGCCGTTCCGGTAATCGCCGGCGACGCCCGGGATGCCGTTGGTGTTGCGAAGTTGCGTGAAGTCGCTCCACGACCAGCGCCCATAGACGCGCTGGCGCGGGCCGAAATGATGGTCCACACGCGCCGTCAGGTTAACGAAATCGAAGCGGCCGATGTTGGGATTCAGAAAGAAGTTGTTCTGCCAATCGACCGAGCCGGGAGTCGTGGTGTTGGGTTCCGGGTAGAGTTTGATCATGTTCGCGGCAACCGGCGAGATGCGCTCCGCCGGAATACGGTTGCCCGGAAATGCCGAACGAACCCAGTTATTCCCCTCGAACCGTCCGGTGAGCGGATCGAAAATCGAGTACATCACGCCGCGGTTGTCCAAGGTTTTTGAAAAATCGCCCCGTCGCTGATCCACGGTTGGCACCGAGGAGATTGATTCGGAGGGATAGTAGGTATCCTCGCGGTAGCCTTCATAGGCGAAGAAGAAGAACGATTTGTCGCGTCCCGAGTACAGCTTCGGCAGGATAATCGGCCCGCCAAGCGTTAAGCCGTACTGGTCGAGCGCGTTACCTTGCCGGGGGGCGTTCTTCGCGTTGTTGGCAAATGTGTTGGCATTCAGGCGGGTGCGCTTGAGGAATTCGTAGCCGGAACCATGGAACCGATTCGTGCCGCCGCGAATCGAAACGTTCACCACGCCGCCGCCAGTGCGCCCGTACTGCGCGTCGTAAACGCCGGTCATCACTTTGAACTCCTCGACGGCGTCCACCGAGGGCACGTAGGCGACGTTATTCGTGCCGTTGTAGACCGCGTTGTTCGGAGCGCCGTCCAGCAGAAACTCATTGTTGACGCCGCGGCCTCCGTTGATAGACCACGACGAGATGCCCGAGTTGGAGAAGGGGTTCAAGTGCTGGGTGCCGGAAGTGTGGATGATGCCCGGGGTGAGCGCCGCGAGCATGATCGGGTTCCGGATGTTCAGAGGCAAGTCGGCGACGGTCTTGTTGCTGATGACGAGACCGCGGTCGGCTTTCTCGGCTTCGAGCAGCGGCGCCTCGCTGGTGATGGTGACGCTTTCGGTGAGTTGACCGACTTGCAGCGCCATATCGACGATGGCCGACTGGCTCACGTGCAGTTCAATCTTGTCTCGGACGGATGTTTTGAACCCGCTCGATTCAACGGCGACTTGGTAGGCGCCCGGGTTGAGGAAAAGAAACCGGTACTGGCCGGACTGATTCGTCGCGGTATCGAACATGACGTTCGTCGCACGGTTGGTCAGTCTGACCCGAGCGCCCGAAATCACGAGACCGGATGAGTCCGTCACGGCGCCGCTGAGAGTCGCCCGAGTTTCCTGGGCGAAGATCGTCGTGACAAGAACCCAGAACGCGAGACTGAGTCGAAGCAAAGGCATACGGTTTTACCCTCTCAAGAGA
>JBOGMR010000698.1:0-8663 GCA_050746825.1 Bryobacteraceae bacterium
GTACTCGGGAGTGACGTGCGCTTCGGGCTGCGATCTTTCGATTCCCGCGCTCTCGCAGCGTGTCGTGTATTACCGCGTCAAATACCGCGATGCATCGAACGCCGTCATCGCGACCAGCGGCATCGAGGTGGTGGCGTCGCCGTAGCCCTGATAGAATCCAACCCTGCTAGTCTAGAATCCAACCCTGCTAGAATCCAAAATGGATGATCGAGATCCGCCCGTTCACCGACGAATGGAGCGAGGCGGTACGTCACTTTAATCAGCGCCTCGACACGAGCGATCTGCTGTTTCCGGAGGAGCCGTCGCCTGAGCGGTTTGTAGCCGTCGAGCGTGACGCCGTCCGCGGCGGATACATTTTGCGGCGGCAGCGGTTCTGGGTTCGCGGTGAAGAGCGGGACGTGGCGCACTATCGGCTACCGCTGTCGGAAGGCATTGTGAATCGCGCCTACACGGCGGTAGGCGTGCATCTGTTACGGGACGCGCTGAGACGGCAGCCGTTGCTCTACGCGCTTGGGATGGGCGGGGCCGACCGGCCGCTGCCGCAGATGCTCAAGGCGGCGGGCTGGTCGCTCTGGCCGGTGCCCTTCTACTTCAAAATCGTACGGCCATTTCGATTCCTCCGGCAGATCCGCCCCTTGCGGCGCACGCGCTGGCGCCGCTTGGCCTTAGACCTTGCAGCGTTTACAGGAGCGGGTTGGATGGGCGCGAGAATTCTGCAGCCGCCCGTTCGCGGGGCCGGGCACGCCGAGGTGATGCGCAGCTTCACGGATTGGGCCGACGATTTGTGGCACGCCTGTCGCGCGCGGTACGGCATGGTCTCCCAGCGGGACGCCAGTGCGCTCAACGCCTGGTATCCGCCGTCGAGCGAGCGCTTCCTGCGTTTGCGCGCGGGCGAGTCCGGTTGGGCCCTGGTGCTCGACACCGCGATGCGCGGCGACGCGTATTTCGGCGACCTGCGGCTCGGCTCCATCGCCGACTGTCTGGCCGCTCCGGACGATGCCCGGGCCGTTGCCGCCGCGGCCACGGCGTTTCTCGAATCGCGCGGCGTGGACCTCATCGTATCGAACCAACTTCATTCCGGCTGGGGAAACGCACTGCGCGCTGCGGGTTTCCGCCAGGGCCCCACCAATTTCATCCTCGCCGCTTCGAAAAAGCTTGCAGAGCTGATCGGCGCGGCCGGCGGCGTCCACATCAATCGTGGTGACGGTGACGGACCCATTCATCTATGACGGCCTTTCGCCGCGCACACGCCATCATGTACCACGACGTCGTCGACAGCGACTGGGATGCGAGCGGTTTCCCTGGCCGCGGCGCTGCCGTGTACAAGCTCCATCGTCAGGATTTCGCCAATCACCTGGATACAATCCATGCCGCCATCGCGCCGGGCCGCGTCCAGATCGTCACCGCGGCGGAGGGGCCGTGTCCTGTGCTGCTCACCTTTGACGACGGAGGCTCGAGCGCCTACTCGCCCACCGCCGATTTCCTCGAACGGCGCAGTTGGCGCGGCCACTTCTTCGTAACCACAGGACGCATCCACACGCCGGGATTCCTGACCGGGGCGCAGATTCGCGAACTGGACGTTCGCGGCCACCTGATCGGCAGCCACTCGCACTCCCATCCGGCGCGCATGGCCCGCCTGACGCGCGACGAGATGCTCGCGGAATGGCGCGCGAGCCTGAGAGCGCTCGAAGACATTCTGGGCAAGCCCGTCAAGGTGGCGTCCGTGCCGGGCGGCTATTATTCCCGCCTGGTCGGCGAGACCGCCGCCGAAAGCGGTGTCCGCATCTTATTCAACTCCGAGCCTACCGCGAAGGTCGGCGAGGTGGACGGCTGTATGCTCATCGGGCGTTACTTCGTGCAGCGTGGGATGAGCCCGTACACCGCGGCGGCCTTCGCTTCAGGCGCGCTCGGTCCGAGGCTGTGGCAAGCCGCGATGTGGAAAGCGAAGAAGGCGGCCAAGACGGCGGGCGGCGAGCTGTATTTGAAGGTGCGCGAGCGGCTGATACGATGAGAGCTTGATACGCGAGATCGTGCGAACAGGGACGCGCCCGGTGGTCCGCTTTCTGGCCGGGGTGGGGCTGCTGTTCATCACCGTTACTGTGTCGCCTCTTGTGAAGTGGTGGGCGATGGCGCTGGCCGAGCCTTGGGAGCAGCCGCGTGGCGAGGTGATGGTCATCCTCGGGGGTTCAACGCTTGAGGACGGAATCATCGGCGCCAGCTCCTATTGGCGCTCCGTCTACGCCGTACGCGCTTTCCAGGAAGGCGGCGTTCAACGCGTGATCGTCGCCGGCGGCGGCTCTTTCGAAACGCCAATCTCGAAGCCGATCCGCGACTTCATCGCCTGCTCGGGTGTCCCGGTGGAGCTGATCGAAATCGAAACCAAATCGAAGAGCACGCGGGAAAACGCGCTGTTCCTCAAGGAGAAGCTAGCCGAGCTTCCGGGACGCAAAGTGCTGCTCACCAGCGACTACCACATGTTCCGCGCCTCACGCGTGTTCCGCAAGGCCGGCATGGAGGTGCTTCCGCGTCCGTTCCCCGACGGGGCCAAGGCCGCCAACTGCTGGTATTGCCGCTGGGCGGTCTTCGTGACCCTGGTCACCGAGTCGATGAAGATCGCTTACTACTACGCGCGCGGGTGGATTTGAAGGGGCTCAACCGCACGCCTCCGTAATCACCCGGCTGAACTCCGACTCCCGCGCCTGCCACGTCTCCCGCGACGCCACGCGGATGCGTTCCTGGCGCAACGCCGGATCGTCCTCCGCGACGGCGCGCTCGAGCTGCGCGATGAACTCCTCCGTGTCGCCGGCCAGATAGATCAGCGGCGCGAAGGGTTCGAGTTCCGGCAGACGCGTCGCCGCGACCGGCAGTCCCGCGCTGAAATATTCGTACAGCTTGATCGGATTCGCTGCGCGCGTCAGTTCGCTCGGCAGGAATGGGATCACGGCGGCGCGGAAGCCGGCGAGGTGCCGCGGCAACTCGGTGTGCGGGAGCTCGCCCAGGAACTCGACGTTCGAAAGTCCGGCGAGGCGGCGAATGCGGCTGTCCTCGACTCGCCCGATCAGAGTGAAACGCCAATCGGCGTGGCGGCGCGCGGCGGTTTCGATCGCCGCTGCATCGAACCAGAAATCGAGCGAGCCAATGTAGCCGATGGACGGCGGGTGCGGCGCCGGCGCCGGCAGATGCGGATTGCGCAGCCAGGATCGGTCGACGGCGTTGCGGATCAGCACCGATTTCGCCGCCAGCTCCGGATGCGCCGCGACGTTCGCGTCGAGCAGCGGCTGCGAGGAGAAGATGACGCGATCGGCGGCGCGGAACAGCGCCTGCTCGGCGTCGAGAAGATCGGACCTCACCAGATGGAAGCCGCTCAGTACGTCGTGACAGTCGTAGAGAATCGGCGCGCCGAAGGCCTTGCGGATTTCCAGCGCCGCGTCGAGCCAGAGCGGGAAGCTCACGATCTGCGCAAGCCGGCGCGTCCCGGCGCCTTCGAGCAGGCCCTTTAAAGCGCCCGCGACACGGCCGGTTTCGTCGTCCGCCAGAAGGCGCCGGTGAAAAACGGGCTCACGGAACAGGTGCACGTGCGCTTCGACCAGCCTCGGTTCCAGCCGCCGGAACTGCGGCCCCCGCGAGAAGAGATACGGGTGGGGAAACTCGCGCCCCAGGTGCGGACTCAAGTAGAAGCAGCGATGTCCGCAGGCGGCGAACGTGCGCGCCAGGTGCTGCGAGCGCTGGATGCGCGTGTGCCAGTCGGTCATCGGGAAGAAAAGCAGGTCCGGCGCACTGGCGGCCGGGTCCGGCGAGGGCGTGTACCGGGGAAAATGCCAACTGGCCGCGAAGTAGGCCGGCCGCGACACCAATGGAAAGTAGAACCACTTCAAATAGTAGGGCCGAAGGATCTCCCACAGCGGCCCCAGAGGCGTTTCTCGCTGCTCCAACCTGCGTCGCGGTTCCAACTTACATGGTACACTTGAGGGCACGCGGTTTCGAGCGAGCCTTCATCGAAGCATCAATCCATGTGGAGCGGGGATTACCGTTTTCTGGCAGGCAATCTGATCCTGAAAGATTTTCGGATCCGTTACCGGAACATGTCTCTGGGCGCGTTCTGGTCGCTGCTGAATCCCCTGGTGATGATGGGCGTGCTGGTGTTTGTCTTCGGAAAAATCTTCACGAATGACACGCCGCACTACCCGGCCTTCGTGCTGTGCGGCCTGGTGCCGTACAACTTTTTCACATTGGCGTGGGCCAGCGGAACGTCGTCGCTGGTGGAGAATGCCGGGCTGATCAAGCGCGTGCCTGTGCCGCGCGAGGTGATTCCCGTGACGAGCGTGCTGTCGAACTGCGTGCACTTGCTGATTCAGATCGCGCTCCTGCTGGTCTTCGTACTCGGCTCCGGACTGCTGCCAAATCGCTACTGGCTGTGGCTGCCGGTGATCTGGGCGCTCGACATCATCTTCGTGTGCGGCATGGCGCTGCTATTCTCCGGCATTAACGTGTATATTCGCGATACGCGCTACGTGGTCGAATCGGTGAACCTGGTGCTGTTTTGGCTGGTGCCTGTGTTTTACGGCTTCGAGAGAATTCCGCCGCAATACCACGACGTGTACCAGTTCAATCCGGTGGCCGCGGTAGTGATGGCGTTGCGCAAAATCCTGCTGGAAGGCCAGCCGCCGGCGGCCTCGACGTTGACGAACCTGACGCTGATTTCGGCGGTGTCTCTGGCGGTGGGCCTCTTTATTTTCCGCCGGCTCAAGCCGCGCTTTTACGATTACCTATGAGCGGTCCGCTGATCGACGTGAGCAACGTCTCAAAGACTTTCCGCCTGCACACCGGGCGGAAGCTGATCCGCGAACAGGTGCGCGACTGGTTCCGGCGGAGCGACGCCCACCGGTTCTTTGCGCTGCGCGATGTCTCCTTTCAGATCCACCCGAACGAGAGCGTCGCGATCGTGGGCGCCAATGGCGCAGGCAAGAGTACTCTTCTGAGTCTGATCGCCGGCGTGGCGTCGCCCGATCAGGGAACGATCCGCGTCAACGGGCGCGTCGCTGCGCTGCTCGAGCTGGGCTCCGGCTTTCATCCGGATCTCACCGGCGAAGAGAACGTCTATCTCCACGCCTCGCTGCTCGGATTTCACCGCGAGGAAACAACGGCGATGTTCGACGAGATCGTCAACTTCGCCGAGATCCGCGACTTCATCCACGAGCCGCTGCGCACCTATTCCGCCGGCATGGTTTGCCGGCTGGCCTTCGCGGTCGCCGTGCATGTGAACCCCGGCATCCTGATCGTCGATGAAGTGCTCGGCGTCGGCGACGCCGGTTTTCAGGAAAAGTGCTCGGAGAAAATCGCCGCCCTGCGCCGCGAGGGAAAGACGCTCCTGTGCGTCTCTCACAGCGCCGCGACCGTGACGTCGATGTGCGACCGCGCCATCTGGCTCGAACACGGCCGCGTCCGAATGGACGGGGACGCGCGCGCCACGGTCGGCGCCTACATGACGTTTATCATGTCGCAGGAGCACGGCGTCACCGTCGCGCGAGGGTAAGGTATCCTTACCGCCCCGGCGTCCGCATCTGCAGCTTCCACGCCTGCATCTGCGAAAGCATCTGCTTCCAGCTCGGGTTACCCGGATCGAGCGCCGCCGCTTTTTGCAGCAGTCTCTCGGCGTCTTCCAGATGCCCCATGCGGGCTCTGTCCGACGGCGCGAGCATCGTCCCGTAACGCGAGATTACGTTCGCCGCAACAGCCAGCAGGTAAGCGTTCTGAGCGGTATCCAGCTCCTTGCGGGCTTTGATCGCGAAAGGGCTTTCGCGCGCGAACGGATCGATCGAGGAAGGCTGCCCGTTGAGCCCCACTCCATCGACGCCGATAATCGCGATCGCGTAGAGGAAGCCCAGGCGCCAGGTCCACTCACCGTTCGCCGGTTCGAGCGCGGTCGCCCGCAGCAGCGCCTTTTCCGCCAGCTCTTTGTCGGAGAGCTGGAAATACTTCGCCAGATTTCCCAGTGTCTGCGCCGAGCCTCCCTCGAGGTACGTCATCCACAGCTCGCGCGCCTTCTGCCATCCTTCCAGGTCCGCCAGCGCGCTGCCTTGCGGCTCGATCACCGCTTCCTGGATTCCGGCCAGCGGCAACTCCGGCTGATTCTGAATCATCCAGAAAACATGCCGCCGCCGCGCGGCCTTCGCACCTTGCTCGCCGACGGGCATCCACTGGTAATAGTAGTAGCCGATGAGTTTGGCCCGCGCTGTCCAGTCACCCGGAGCTTTTTCAATTTGCGTTTCGAGCTTCGCCGCTTCCTCCGGCGACATCGTGGTGGCTTGCTGCGCGAGCTGCTCGGGGGATTGCACGGCCCGGACCTGCGCTGCAAGTGGCGCCGCGAGTCCAAGCCACAACAGGGGGACCAACATCACTTACTCAGGATAACAAGGCGGCGGTCACGAGGCGACGGTCAGGATACCAGGACGTGGGCCACGCGCGTCGCGAGCTGGTCGAAGCTGATGATCTCGTATAGACTCGGATCCGACATGATACGCGCCACCAGCGCGGCGTGCATCGCGTGTCCCGCGCGCTCAGCGATCACGTGGCCCAGCAGCGGCCGGCCGATGAGCGCCAGGTCCCCGATCAGGTCGAGCGCCTTGTGCCGGCAGCACTCGTCCGCAAAGCGGAGCCCGCCGGGGTTCAGCACGTCCTCGTGTGTGAAGCAGACGGCGTTCTCAAGCGAGGCGCCGCGAATCAGACCCATGTTCCGCATCTGACCGAGCTCCCATTCGAAGCCGAACGTGCGCGCGGGCGCGATCTTCGCGGCATACGTCTCGGGCGTCACGTCCATTTCGAGCGCCTGCCGTCCCACCAGCGGATGCGGAAAATCGATCTCGCACGTCAGCCGGAAGCAGTCGTTCGGCAGAATCGAGATCAGCTTGCCGTGGTCCTCCACCGACACCGGCCGCCGGATGCGCAGATAGCGCCGCTTGCGCCGGTAGTGCCGGATGCCCGCCTCGCGGATCAGATCCACAAACGGCTGACCGCTCCCGTCGAGAATCGGAACTTCCAGGTTGTCGATCTCGACGAACGCGTTGTCGATGCCCATGCTGTAGAAAACGCTGAGCAGGTGCTCCGTGGTCGAGATCAGCACGCCCTGCCGCATCAGGCTTGTCGCGTAGCTCACGCGCGCGACGTTGCGCCAGCTTGCCGGAACTTCGAAATGATCCAGATCCGACCGCCGGAAAACGATCCCGGTTGAAACCGGCGCGGGCAGAATCCGGATCGACACGCGAACGCCGGAATGCAAACCGACGCCGACCGCTCCGGCCGATCGCTGCACCGTGGTTTCGAAGATCATCGACCACCATGTCGCAGGCACGCGTGCCTGCCGCGCCGGGATTGGTCCCGGCGCCTGGTAGCGCAGGCGCATTCGCCCGCCGGCCGTTCCACCGCGTTTTCGAAGATCAAGCTCGTGCTCCCGTCAGGCGCATCAGGCAGATCCTTATCTTACCAACTGAGCTTCCCTCTTGTTAAGTGTTTTGTTTGCAAAACCTTCGCCAATTTCTACTGTGGCTGAAACGCAACACTCTGCCGGACCGGATCGTGGCCAAATTGAGTCAACAAACGCCGCCAGAACATGCCAAAATAGCCTCTTGAGTCGAAATCGCCTCCTCGCGGCTCCTTGTTCGCGATCATGAAAAAAGGACGCCTCTTTCTCATAGACACTTTCGGGTTCATCTTTCGCGCCTACCACGCACGCGCGCGGTCGGGCGCGCCGCCTATGCGGACATCGACCGGACTTTCAACCGAAGCCGTCTTCATCTTCAACAACATGGTGCGCAAGCTCACGAGAACCTACCAGCCGGAGTGGATCGCCGCCGTCTTCGAGTCCGTGGGTCCCACGCTGCGCGAGCAGGAGTTCAGCCAATACAAAGCGAACCGCAAGGAGATGCCGGAGGACCTGGGTCCGCAGATCGTGAGCATCCGGCGGCTGCTCGAAGCCATGCGAATCCCGATCCTCCAATATCCGGGATTCGAGGCCGACGACGTGATCGGTACGATTTCCCGGCGCACCGGCGCCGGTGAGGTCGTGATCGTATCGAGCGACAAAGACATGCTCCAGCTTGTGAACGAGCGGGTCTCGATGCTGAACCCGGCGAAGGACGACACCTGGTACGATCCGGCGGCCGTCCGCACCTTCCTGGGAGTTGCGCCGGAACAAGTGGCGGATCTGCTCGCGCTCAAGGGCGATTCGGTCGACAACATTCCCGGCGCGCCCGGCATCGGCGACAAAGGCGCGAAGGACATCATCGAGCGCTTTGGCTCCGTCGAGGCGGCGATCGAACGGGCCGGCGAGCTGGAGCGCAAGATGTATCGCGAGAGCCTGCAGAATCACGCCGATCAGGTCAGGCTCAGCAAGCGCCTTGCGACCATCGAGTGTGCGGTGCCGATTGAGTTCTCGCTCGATGCGGTGGCGACGCGCGAACCCGATGTGGCGGCCCTCAAGCAGATCTACAAAGAGCTCGAAATGCACAGCATGCTCCGCGAGCTCGGTCCGGGCGAGGATACGCGCGCCAAGGATTACAGACGGCTCGAGCCAGGCGAAGTCGCGGCGTGGCTGGAAGGCGTTCCCCCGGATGCGACTCTGGCGGTGGCGGTTTCTGTGCCCGAAGACGGCACGCTCGATGTCGCGT
>JBOGMR010000699.1:0-2356 GCA_050746825.1 Bryobacteraceae bacterium
TCGCGCGCGACTCGCAGGATCATAATTTCCGCTGGAATCCTGTCCGGCGCTTTTACGTTTCTTACATGCAGCCGATCGACGGGCTGACGACGGTCAACTACGAAATCCGGACCCGCTCGAGTCCGGCCGCGGTGGCTTCACTGGTCCGCGAGGCGGTACAGGGCTTCAACCGCACGCTTCCCGTAATCAGCCTGAAGACAGTGACTACGCTGATGGACGACAGCATCGCCACCGAGCGCCTGGTGGCGAAACTCTCGGTGCTGTTCGGGGCGCTCGCGGCGATTCTGGCGGCGATCGGACTCTACGGCGTGATGTCGTACACCGTCGCGCGCCGAACCAATGAAATCGGCATTCGCGTCGCCCTTGGCGCGCAGCGCTGGCAGGTGGTGTCGATGGTGCTGCGCGAGATCACCATCCTGATTGTGTGCGGTGCAATCGTGGGCGCAGCCTCGGCCTCGGGTCTAACCAAGTACGTCGCGACTCTGATTTTCGGCCTGAAGCCGAACGACCCATGGACCTTTGTGGGCGCGGGCCTGCTGTTGTTGATCGTCGGCGTCTTCGCCGGTTATCTGCCGGCCCGGCGCGCGGCGGGGCTCGATCCGGTGGTCGCGCTGCGGCACGACTAAACTAAACTAACAGCCCGTGGTCGAAATCCCGAAAGACCCCTTGCATACGCGCGCGGCTCAGCCCGCCGCTACACCTCCTGCAAGGAAGCGGCTTTCTTTGTGCTAAATTGGGTTCGCGATGAAACGCAGAGCTTTCCTCCAGGCCTCCGCAGCCGCGTCGCTGGCGGCCGCCGAAACCGATAATCCCCAGCCGAAATATCGCGTTGTCAGCCCGTTTAAGGCTTGGCCGAAGCCGGGCATGCCCGGACCCTACCCAGGCCAGGTCGTGCAGGTGCACGCCGCGCGCTGCGTCGACGAGACCTCCGAGCTCGCCGACGCTGCCGTAGTGCGCGAGATGATGGAGCGCGGCATGCGCGAGCTCACGGGCGAGCCGAAGCCCGGCGACGCGTGGCGCAAGTTCATCGAACCGAGCGACGTCGTCGGTATCAAGGTCAACGCCGGAGGCCGGCCGCTGGTGGTCTCCGCGCCGGAGATCGTCTCGGAAATCGTGCGCAATCTGATGGCGATCGGCGTCACCGCGGACCGCATCTACATCTATGAGCGCTTCAAGTCGCAGCTCGACCAGGTCAATTACGCGCCGCATCTGCCCGCGGGGGTGAAGATCGCCGCCGCGGAGGATCGCCGCGGAGGAAATCTCTCGTACGATCCGGAAATGTACGTCGAGGCCGATTTCTTCGGCGAGGAAGACACGCGTTCGAACGTGATGCGAGCCGTCGCACGCACCTTCACCAAGATCATCAACATACCGAATGTGAAAGACCACGGCGCATCGGCCGTCACGGGGTGCCTCAAGAACATCGCCTACGGCAGCTTTTCGAACGTGGCGCGTTCACACCAGCACGGCACCTCGTTCACCTATTCGTTCATCGGGACGCTGGCGGCGAGCGAGCCGGTGCGATCGCGGACCGTGCTGCAAATCATGGACGGGCTGCGGGGCGTGTGGCATGGCGGGCCGTTCGCGCCGAACCGCCGGTTCCGCTTTTATCCCAAGCAGATCATGTTCGGCACCGATCCGGTCGCGATCGACCGCCTGCTCCTCGACCTCATCGAAGACAAGCGCAAGGCCGAAGGAGTGCGTTCGCTCTATGACCGGTCGCGAGAGAGTCTTGGTTCTTCGCGGCAGCGCGACCAGGACCCGAATGTCAACATCCTGATTCGCGAGCCGGGGCACATCGAGTACGCCGGCAAACTCGGGTTGGGCGTCCACGACGTGAGCAACATTCGCGTGCGGAAAATCGAGCTGTGAAGACCGGGTTGATTCTGGTTTGCGCAGTTGTCGCGCGCGCAGCGGAGCCTTGCGTCATGGCGCCCGTGGCTGACGCCTGGAGGGCGCTCGACCGGCCGCCGCGTGCGTGCGCGGCGGGAGCGCGCGAGAAGCTGCTCACGCCGCGCATCGATCGCGGCGTCGAGACGGCTTCCGCAACGCGCAGTCCGTGGATCGTCGCCAATGGGTGGCGCTTTATTCGCAAGCCGGCGGAGAAGTACGTTTACGACAAGCCCGGCCAAGCGGCAGGGCTGGCGGCTGCGGAAGGGTTCGCTTACGGAGCCGACGTGGGCCTGGGTGTCACGGGTCCCGAAATCGAGGCGGCGGCGCCGATGATGGCGTTCCTGCAAAAGATTCCGGCTCTCGATCTTCCCGGGGTAGCCGACATCGGCGTGATCGACGATGGCTCGCCCGCGCCGGGAGAGGTTCTGAACCTTCTCGCGCGCCGCAACCTGCTGTTCGCCAT
>JBOGMR010000700.1:0-8447 GCA_050746825.1 Bryobacteraceae bacterium
TCGTAGAAGCGGAAGAAGGTGATGAATGATTTCAAGGCGTATGCAAGCCGAGGTTTGAACCGGCTCGAAGGCGATGAACGAGGCCGGAGGCGATGGGCACGTCACGGAAGCACGCGATGGCTGTGGAAGGATCAGGATGTTCGTGAGGCGATTCGCTATGTGGTCGAGGAACAAAGGCAAGCTCTGGCGGTTTTCTTGGGGGACGTGCCGTGAGGCGCGCCAACCGCTCGCTCACGCTCGCGGCTCAGTTACAGGTCGCACACCTTCTGGGGTGGCCCTTCAGGCCAGGACGGTCTCTCCGGCGCCTGCACCGTTGGATCTTACGCTCGGTACTATGAGCATCAATTCTGTCGTGGTACCTTATTAGAGGAGTCATCACACCTCATGAAGTATCAAGTGGCCGCGCTGGCCTTCGCAGCGGCGGTTATCGGGCAACCTTTGTGCGGTGGCAACGCCACTGTCAGCCGGCCCAAGGCAGGGCCGGTCGAAATCCTGAAATCTTCCGAACTGAAACCCGGGATGAAAGCGACCGCCTGGACGGTCTTTGAGGGCACTGAACCAGAAGCGGTGCCAATCGAGATTCTGGGCGTTTGGAAAAACCAGTGGGGGCCGAGACAGGACATCATCATCGGCAAAATGGGTGGCCGCGCAATCCGCACGAATGTGGCGGGTGGAATGAGCGGCAGCCCGGTGTACATCGATGGGAAACTCATCGGGGCCGTTGCGCTGCGATTGAGCGTATTTTCTCCGGATGCAATCTGCGGCATTACACCGATCGAGCTGATGCTGGAGATCAACGATTTCGACACGTCGCGTCCTTCTGATGCGCGCACGCCGGAGCGAGGCGAGGCGCGGCAGGCGGCCATTACTGTGCCGTTCGACATGCTGCCCCAGGCAATGGCTTCGGGGCCTCCGCCGGCCATGGTCCCCATCGACACGCCGCTCACGTTCTCGGGCTTTCACGAAAGCACGCTGCGCGAGTTCGGCCCGATCATGCAGCGTATGGGCGTCTCGGCGGTACAGGGAGGTGCGGCCGGGGCAATCTACACCTCGAAGCCTGCGGCCGGATGGCAGAATGCTCTGCAACCCGGCGAGCCGATTGCGGGCGTGCTGGTCTCCGGCGACATGAGCGTCACGGGCCTCGGCACGGTTACTTATAACGACGGCAAGAAGGTGCTTGGCTTTGGGCATCCGTTCTTCAACCTGGGTCCGGTAAGCATGCCGATGAGTCGCGGGGAAGTGCTGCTGACGCTCTCCTCGCAATTTCAGCCGTACAAGCTTGCCAACGCCACCGGGATCGTGGGAGCGCTGACGCAGGACCGGCACAGCGGGATCATGGGCGTGCTGGGACAGGAGTCGGAGATGATTCCGGTCTCGGTCAGCGTGCGGTCGTTCGCGGACAACAACACAATACGCACAGAGAAAAAGTTCAAATTCAATGTCTTTGTGCAACAGAAATGGACGCCGTACCTGATGATGGTCACGCTGTTCAACTCCATCTCGGGCTTGAACGATTTCCGCGAAGAAGCCACCTATCGATTGAGCGGTGAAGTGGAACTGCAGGGGCAGCACAACCTGACGTTGTCGACGATGCAGGCTTCGGGTGAGATGCCGATGCCCGCGCCCATGCTGCTGGCCGGTTGGTGGGGCGACAAGTTCAACCGCCTCTTCCTGAATCCGGTAACGACGCCGAAGTTGAAGCGCGTGGGCGTCACCATCGACCTGCTGCCCGAGCGGCGCATCGCGAGTATCGAGAACGCCTGGGTGTCGCGCAATGAACTGCGGCCGGGTGACGATGTGTCCGTGCGTGTGTTCCTGCGGCCCTACCGTGGCGAGCGCATTGAACGCGACCTCACGATTCACGTTCCAACCAACATCAGCAAGGGCGATCACCGCATTCTGCTGAGCGACGCGGACACGGCGAATCGCATGCAGAGCGTCGCCGGTTACATGAATCGCTTCATGGATCTTCCGCAAACGGTCTCTTTGATCAATCAGGAGCGCAGCAACAACAAGCTGTACGCCTCGTTGGTGCAGTCCAGTCCGACGGCGTACTACGAGGACAAGACTCTGCCCAGCCTGCCCGGGTCGGTGCTTAACGTGATGCAAGCGGGGCGGGCCTCAAGCCGGCCTATGGTGACATCGCAAGAGAGCGTGTCTCAACAAACGGTGCTGCCATTCGATTACGTCATCAGCGGCAGCTATTCGCTGAGAATCAGCGTAAAGTAGCGACGGCGGCATAGGACCGCGAGCATAAGCGCGCGGGCAGGCAGAATCGATGAGAATCCGAACCACTATTTTTTTTGTGGCCGCAGCGGTGTGCTATGCCGGCCAGACACGTATTTGGGAACAAAGCGGCTTCGCCGACTTTGAAAAGGGCATGCTCAAGAACCTGTCGCTGCGCAGCGACGGCCGCTTGACGCTGGCTCCGCGCTTGCTGGAGAGGCTCGATTCCTCGTCGGCGTACCTCTGGGCCGTTGCGTGCGATTCAAACGGCAACGTCTACGCCGGCGGCGGTCCCGGGGCAAAGCTCTACCGCATCGCACCGGGCGGCGATCGCAAACCCATCGCGGAATTCGACGCGCTCGAGGTGCACGCGATTGCGATCGACGCCAAGGACCAGATCTTCGTGGGCACCGCGCCCGACGGTAAGGTGTACCGCATCGCGGCAGAAGGCAAGCCCGAACTTTTCTACGATCCAAAAGCGAAATACATCTGGTCGCTCGCGTTCAACGCCCAGGGCGACCTGTTCGTGGCAACCGGAGATCAGGGCGAGGTGCACAGAGTTTCGCCGAACGGGCAAGGCGCCGTGTTCGCCCGCACCGACGAGACCCACGCGCGTTCGATCGCCGTGGACAAGCGGGGCAATGTCATCGTGGGCACCGACCCCGGTGGACTGCTGATGCGAGCCGCGCCATCGGGCGAAGTTTTTGTGCTTTACCAGTTTCCGAAGAAGGAGGTCACTGCGGTCGCGGTCGCTCCCGGCGGGACGATCTACGCGGCAGCAGTAGGCGCCAAGTCGAGCGCGCCTCTGCCTCCTCCGCCTCAGGTGGCGCCTCCGCCGCCGTCGCAGCCGGCCGCGGCAATGGGTCCGCAGCGCGCCGCGGCTCCACCCCCGAGCCTGTCCGGGCCGGCCGCCGCGCCGATCACTGGCGGGTCCGAAGTGTACAAGCTGACTCCCGACGGGCAGCCGCGGCGCGTCTGGTCGCACGCGCAGGACATCGTTTATGCACTCGGCTTCGACGCAGCGGGCCGTGTCCTGGTGGGAACGGGTAATCGTGGCGCGATCTATCGCATCGAATCCGACTTGCTCTATTCGGCGCTGCTCAGCGCGACTCCGACGCAGGTCACCGCGTTTGCCATCGCTCGAAACGGCCGCATGTTCGCAACAACCGGTAATGCAGGAAAGCTGTACGAGATCGGACCGGAACTCGAGAACGCAGGTTGGATCGAGAGCGACGTGCTCGACGCGGGTCTGTTTACGGAATGGGGAAGATTGTCGTTCCGCGGCGCGATAAACGGCGGCAAGGTGACTCTTACGGCGCGAAGCGGCAATCTCGATCGGCCCCAGAAGACGTGGAGCGCCTGGTCGCCCGAGATCAACTGGCCTGCAGGCGGGCGCATCGGCGCGCCGCCGGCGCGGTTTCTGCAATGGAAAGCGTCGCTCGATGTCTCTCCGGACGGCAAGTCGCCGGAACTGGAAACCGTCGAGGCGGCGTACTTGCCGAAGAACGTCGCGCCGCGCGTGGAGCTGATCGAGTCCACTCCGGCTAATTACCGGTTCCCGGCGAGCCAGACTTCTTCGACCTCGTCGCAGTCGCTCACGCTGCCGCCGATCGGCAAGCGCGCCCCGTCGCCGGGTTTGCCGGCAGCGGATTCGTCGCAGCAAACCCTGCAGTACGCCAAGGGGCACATCGGCGCGCGCTGGTCTGCTGCGGATGACAACGGCGATGCGCTCGAGTACGCCGTGTACATTCGCGGGACGAGTGAGAAAGAGTGGAAGCTCCTGAAGGACAAGGT
Source organism: Bryobacteraceae bacterium (assembly GCA_050746825.1). GTDB lineage: Bacteria > Acidobacteriota > Terriglobia > Bryobacterales > Bryobacteraceae > JBOGMR01. Next base: position 4,021 of record JBOGMR010000700.1, read on the forward strand.
GCGCGACCGGTTCCTGACCTGGGATTCGACGACATTTGCCGACGGCGAGTACCGTCTCAAGGTCATCGCTTCGGATAGCCCCGGCAACCCGAAAGACCAGGCGCAAAAAGGAGAGCTGGAAGGGCCGGTGTTTGAGATCGACAACTCGCCGCCGAGAATCACCGAGCTCCAGGCGAACCGTAAAGGCACGGGGATCAGCCTGAAGTGGCGCGCTACGGATGCGATGACCGTGATTTCGAAAGCGGAGTACTCGATCGACGGGGGCGACTGGACGGTAGCTGCACCGGTTGGCGGCGTCTCCGATTCCAAGGAGCTACAGTACGAACTGTCCGTCGACGCGCGCGCCGCCGGAGAACATACCGTAGCGGTTCGCGTGGAGGATGCCTGCGATAATCTGGCCGTCGCCAAAGTGTTGGTCCGCTAATGCAGATTGCTTCGCTGCTCCTGGCTGTCCTGCTCTTGGCCGGCGCCGCAGCGTCGAGATCGAAGCGCACTGTCACGGACGCCGAAGTGATGAAGGTTCACAAATCGGCGATCCTCATCGACACGCACAACGATGTCACCTCAGAAACCGTTCGAGGTCTCGACTTCGGCCGGCGTCGCGATCAGGGACATACCGACCTGCCACGGCTGAAGGAAGGCGGCGTCGGCGCGACGTTCTTTGCGGTCTACGTGCCGGGCGCGTATGTTCAGGGCAATCGCGCCGCGAACCGCGCCCTGCAGATGATCGACACGGTGCGGTACGACATCGCCGCGATGCACTCCGGCGACATCGAGCTGGTCACCTCGGCGGATGGCATTGTGGGCGCTCGCAAGAAGGGCAAGTTCGCCGCGCTGATGGGCATCGAAGGCGGCCACGCGATCGAAGATTCGCTGCGTCTGCTGCGCGACTTCTATGCGCTCGGAGTCCGCTACATGACCTTGACCCATTCCAACTCGAATCACTGGGCGGATTCGTCGGGCGACGAGAAGAAGCCCAACAATGGATTGTCGCCGTTCGGCAAAGAGGTCGTCGCTGAGATGAACCGTCTGGGCATGATGGTCGACATCTCACACGTCTCGGACAAGACGTTCTGGGATGCGCTCGCGATTTCGAAAGCGCCCATTTTTGCTTCCCATTCGTCGTGCCGCGCCATCGCGCCGATTCCGCGCAATATGACCGACGAGATGATCCAGGCGCTTGCCAAAAAGGGCGGCGTGATTCAAATCAATTTCGGCTGCGAATTCGTGAATCCCGCGGCGGCGCGCGCCTCGACGGATCCGGCGGTGCGGGAGAAGATCCGAAAGGCGCTGGAGGCGATGAGCGGCAAGTCGCCCGAAGAAAGGCGCGCTGTCACGCAGAAGATACGCGCCGAGTCCGGCCCGCGTGTGCGAGCGGCCATCGATGACGTGGTCGCGCACATTGATCATGTCGTCGAGATTGCGGGAATCGACGCGGTCGGCATTGGCAGTGATTTTGACGGCGTCAGTTGTGTGCCCGAGGGCCTGGACGATGTATCGAAGTACACTAACCTCACACGCAGACTCCTGGAGAGCGGCTACTCGGCTGAAGAGGTACGGAAGATCTATGGCGGTAACCTGCTCCGCGTGATGCGTGGAGTTGAGCGGGCCGCCGCGACTCTGCAGAAACCAAACTGACGCCGCCAACGCCAAAAAGCTCAGATGTGCTTGTCGAGCATCTTTTGAACTTCGGATTTTCCCACCGCGCCAACGCGCTGCTCGACGACTTGACCGTTCTTGAAGAGCAGGAGCGTGGGGATGCCCCTGATGTTGTAGCGCATCGCAGTCTGGCCGTTGGAATCGACATCGAGCTTCCCGATCTTCGCGCGTCCTGCATAGTCGGCCGCAACGGCGTCGATCGTGGGCGCCATCTGACGGCATGGGCCGCACCATTCTGCCCAAAAGTCGACCAGAACGGGCTGCGGGGACTGCAGCACCTCCGAGTCGAATGCCGCATCGGTAAATATCAAGGTATTCTCACTGGCCATGACCGTCTCCAAGTCCTTCCGATCTACTTGATAGATGTTCAAGCAATTCCCCAGGATTCACGCCTCTCCCGGCAAGGTGCTGATAAAGCCGGGAGTACTTCGCCGCCGAAACCGCCCACGAGAAGTCTTTCCCCATCGCACATCGCATTCTCGCGGTCCACCCGGCTTTGTCTGCGAACGCGTCCAGCGCTGCCCGCACTGTTTCCAGCAGCGCCGCCGCTGAATAGTCGCGGAACTTAAATCCCGTGCTCTCCTCAATGGTATCATCCAGGCCGCCTGTAGCGCGAACTACCGGGATGGTGCCGTACCGAAGGCTGTAGAACTGGTTGAGGCCGCAAGGTTCATAGCGGCTCGGCATCAGGAAGATGTCGGCGCCGGCTTCGATCATGTGGGCCAGCCGCTCGTCGCGCGCGATGCGGACCGCAACCTGATCGGGATGCGCGGCCGCGAGGGTTCGAAACATATCTTCGTATTTCCGTTCACCGGCGCCCAGGACCACGAGTAATGCCCCCGTCGCGACCAGGTCGCCTGCGATCGCGGCAATCAGGTCGGATCCCTTCTGAGCCGTGAGTCGCGAGACGACTCCAATCACGGGCTGGGTCAGGTCGTCCAGCGGCAAGTTGAGCTCTTCGATCAGGGCGCGCTTGCAGATCGCCTTTCCGGACAGGTCGGCGGCGGAGTAGTTCGCGGCGATGTACGTATCGGTTTCCGGATTCCAGATGCTGTAGTCGACGCCGTTGAGGATGCCCCACAACTGGTCGCGACGACTGGAGAGCAAGCCTTCCATGCCTTCGCCGTATTCCCGTGTGCAGATCTCTCGCGCGTAACCTTCACTCACGGTGTTCAATGCATCGCTGTAATAGAGCCCGGCTTTGAGGAAACTGACGTCGCCCTTGAACTCTACGCCGTTGATGGAGAATTGCTCCCGATCGAGGCCCACATCCGCGAGAACCTTCGGTGAAAACCGGCCTTGATAGGCCAGGTTGTGGATCGTGAAAAGCGTTTTGACGCCGAAGAACGTGGGATCGTGCGCGAATTGGCCGTTGAGGTACGCGGGGACCAGGCCCGACTGCCAATCGTGACAATGGATGATTTCTGCACGGAAGATGCGCCGGACGATCTCGAGAGCTGCGCGGCAGAGCACGGCGAATCGCAGGTGGTTGTCGGGGTAGTCCCGATCGTGCGCGCCGTAGATGTCCTCTCGATCGTAGAGCGCCGGACAATCCAGGAAGTAGAAGGAAGTGGACCCCTGCCCGGCGCGGTAAAGGACCGTTGTGAAGTCGTGACCGTTGATCCAAATGGGAAGGTGATCATGAACCCGCTGCAGGTCCCTGAGGCTGATCTGGCGATAACGCGGAAGCAGCACGGCGACGGAATGTCCGAGGGAGGCGAGCGCCCCGGGCAGCGAACCGGCCACATCGGCCAAGCCACCCGTCTTGGCGAAGGGCGCCGCTTCGGAGGCGACCATTAATACTCGTGGCATCATGGAGCGGACCTCAAGGTCAGTTTCAAGGCGCCGCTTTCGCGGATGGAATGTTGGCTGAAGTGTTCGATGCGGGACATGGGCACGGTGACCAATGCCATCGCATCGCCGCGCTCCTGCGGATACAGTTCGATTTCGAGGGCGCCATGCGCGATCGTAGCCGCGATCTCAGCGCGGACATGCCCAACCAGCAACGATTCACCCCCGGGCAGCTTGTGGACTTCAAACGATCCAGGTGGGCCCTTTTGAAAAACGGGAGCATCCTTCAGACCCGGCGAAAATGTGAATCCGAAGACTCCAGCCGGCACGCGGTTGAGTCCGGCGCCATCGCAGGCATCGCTGACGAGCGACACCCCGTGAAGCTTGCGCAGTTGTTCCCGCTCCGCATCCGGCATTTTCCTTCAAGATAGCAAAGGCATAAGGCGCTGGGGGTGCGCGACATGACAGTGATAGATTCGTGGGAATGTAGGCGAGTCGACGAAATCTGAGCGTAGCTGGTACGCCAGACTGAGCCGCGACCGTCAGGGAGTGCCTCATGGGCCGACGGCCCACGCAAGGTGATGAAGACGCGGCCGGCATACGGGGTGTTTTCGGAGCCTTCTCCGCGTCTTCAACGGAGCGGTACACCTAGGCTCTTCTTTGCCTTGCAAAGGGTCGAATGAGTTATTTCCCGACTTTTGCCTGCTACGGCGCACATCTTCACGGTGACGAATCGGGCTCCGTAGATCGTCGCCATAATCGGTTTGGAGCCCGAGTGCTGGAAGCCGATCCAGATCGCGTTGCTGCGAAACGCCGCAGCATGAATCAGCCCCCTAATGAGCTGGGCGGCGACAGCCGCACGATCGAGCTCGAAACGCTCCAGGAGGTCCGCTTACAGCGTGGTTGGAATCTGTTAGCCGCGCATGAGCGGAGCAATCACGTGCATGTGATCGTAGAAGCGGAAGTTCGGCCCGAGA
>JBOGMR010000701.1:0-4538 GCA_050746825.1 Bryobacteraceae bacterium
GAACAGTTGACTGGCTTATCGTAGTCGTCTTGTGCGCCGCGTCAAGACCGGAATCCCGGTTGGGTGGAAGTTACCCGCGTTGCGATAAACACGCGGGCCGCGTCGCAAAATGAAACGGCTGCACACGTGGGTGTGCATCGAAGAAACATAAGAACTCCCAGGTCGCGCGCTCCGTATTTTTGAAACAGCGCGTCGTAAGAAACCGGAGACAGCGCAACGCACGGCGCGGAGATTTCCCGAATCAGATAAATGAGGCCGTCAAGGCCATCGCCTGTTGGACTCAAGGCAGGGACCTTGGGGCGAGCCCACTGCTTGATGGGGAGGAACACCTCGTGGTTGTTCCTCTCCACTCAGCATGAGCACCCTGATTGTTTTGAAAATAGTTTTCTGAACCACTGCATTGGTGTCCTGTTATTGCTTGGGCATAGTAGGGCAAAGCCAATGTGCCCTCAAGAGTTCTGGAACAACTGGGGAAGGGAATGCAACGGCATCTCCCGCTTAAAAGAAAGCCGCTCGACAGTTGGCCGAGACGCCGCGCCTGGCGGGCAGGCAGTGAACAAGGTAAAACTGAGAACTGCATACGGGGGTGTTCATGTGAGAGGAGATACATTGTTACCGTTCAATGGGTTGTCAATTTTCATTTGGCATAATTTCGAGAATCAGTCACGCTGGAGAGATACGGGTTTCATCGAAAAGGGAGTGCTGCATGAAAGAAGGGCTGTCGATCAAGTTCAACCACAAAGCGCCGAAGGAAATCAAAACGGAGGACGACCTGAAGGTCGGGGTGAGAACGGAAGCGGATGGCTCCAGGATTCATGTGCGCGGCGGGAAGATCATCAACCGCCAGCAGACCCACGGCGAAAAGCAGATCCTCAACGAATACCGCAAGGCGGCGACGGAAGTGACCGAAGCCATCGCCCGCAAGCACCAGGCGGTGCGGGCGCATCACAAGCCCGAGGCTGCCCCGACACCCTGAAGGAACCGGAGATGACGACGCTGGAAGACAAGCTGAACGCGCTGCCGCCGGAGCGCCGCAGGAAGGTCGATGACCTGGCGGCGGAGATCCTGGCGAAAGAGTACCGGCGCAAGCTGCGCAAACAGCAGGTGCGCCCGGTGGCCACAGGCGGCAAAGACCGGCGGAAGCCGTCACGCGATCGCGAGTGACGGCCGCGCGGGCCGCAACGCGGCCCGAGTCGTCTCCCACGCCTTAACAGTTCGTTTTTTCGAAGGCGGCGAACAAAGGAAGCGGCCCTCTCTCCCGGAGGGCTGTTTTTACTTTCGGCGATGTGGGCGGCTTGTGCCCTGTTCCCTCCCCTGCCCTTTTCCCGCGCCCCGGCGCGGACCTTCAACCTTGCATCCTGCCAGCGGTTCGCCTGAACGGCGGCAAGTCTGTCTCCGCCACGACTCCTCCACTGCGTTGCGGCCTGAAGAGGCGCCTCCTGCCGAACGCGCCGGCCTTGTCGGCGGCATGAAGGCCGCGGCGGTCGCGGTCAAAAGCAGACGGAGGAAATCATGACAAGCACGTTCATCATCACCGAGGATGTGAAAGACCTCTCCGTGCCGGAGCTGCGCTCGAAGTTCGTGCAAATCTCGAACGACGTGGCGCGGCTGGAATCCGCGGGCGCCAGGGCGCCGCTGGCGCGGGCCTCGCTCCAGGTCGTCAGCCGGGAGCTGATCCTGCGGCGACCATTCGGTGTGTCCGGCGTGCCGGTCCCGGCAGGTCAGACCGAGGCTCTCGATGACGCGATCCGCCCCGCGCGCGACCCGTCGATCGTCCTCATGGAGACGCCGGCGAATCCAAGCATGACGATGACCGACATACGCCGTGCCGCAGAAACCGCGCACGCTCATCCGGCGCGTCCGCTCGTCATGGTCGACAACACTTTCCTCGGCCCGCATTCCAGCACCCGCTCATGCTGGGCGCCGACCTGTGCCTCTACTCCGCGACCAAATACCTGTCGGGCTTCAGCGACATCATCGCCGGCGTGTCGATCGCGCGCGACCCCGAGCTCATCACGCAGATGCGCAGCCGCCGCGTTCGGTAACATCCTTCGGCCCGGCGAGTGCTGGATCCTCGACACGCGCCTGCCGACCGTGTCGCTCCGCATGAACCGCCAGAGCAAGAACGCCCAGCGCATCGCCGAGCGCCTCACCGCACACCGCCAAATCAGGCGCGTTATCTACCCGACTTTGTTCGACGATCCCGAGCAGCTTCGGATTTTCCGCGCGCAGTGCGATTACCCGGGCGGCCTTTTTTCGATCGACTTTCACGGCGGCAAGCCGGCCGCGTTCACCTTCCTGCGGCATTTGAAAAACGCGCGGAATGCCGTTTCGCTGGGCGGCGTCGAAACGCTGGCCTGTCATCCGAAGACGACCACTCACTCCGGCATGTCGCCCGCCGAAATGGAAGAGGCCGGAATCGGAGACAGCCTGGTCCGGATCTCGGCCGGCATCGAAGATTGGCGCGATTTGCTCGCCGATTTTGAGCACCCGCTGGAGAGGATCTGAGGCCGGCGAGGGGTACATTTGCGCCTCACGCCGGTGCTACCATGGCGTCATGACGCGACGTGGATTCATGCTGCAATCGGGAGCGGCGATGGCTGCCGCTGCCGCGACCAAACCCTCGATCGGCGACATCAAACCGTCGCTCTACAGCGTCACCTACATCGGCCTCTGGTATCGGGGGGAGGCGCTCACCATGGAGCAACTGCTCGATCGCGCCAGGCGTTTCGGCTACGAGGGCGTCGAAATCGAAGCCAAACGTCCGCACGGATTTGCGCTCGACTGGCCGAAGTCGCGCTGCACGGATTATCGCAAGCGCGCCAAAGACATGGGTCTGGCGATCACTGGCGTCGCCGCCATGAACGATTTCAGCAGCTCTATCCCGGAGCAACGGGAGGCGGAGCTCGCCAACGTTCGCGATCTGATCCGGATGACAGGCCATCTGGACGCGAAGGTGCTGCGGGTGTTCCTCGCCTGGCCGGGCGCGCATCGCACGGCCGACGGTGGCGGCCATTACGACCTCGCGCAGCGGATCTGGCAGTACGCACACGAAGGCATTCCGGAAGCCCAACTCTGGGCATGGTGCCGCGACACGCTGGCCGAGGCGGCGAAGATCGCCGGCGATCATGGCGTCACGCTGGCGCTTCAGAATCATAAGCCCATCATCAAGACGTACCACGATGTGCTGCGCATGGTGCGCGACGTCGGCTCTCCGCACCTCAAGGTCTGCCTCGATGCGCCCATCATGGAGAACAAGGAGGCCGACTACCTGCGCAAAGCCGTGCGTGACGCCGGCGCGCTCCAAGTGCAGTCGCACTTCGGCGGCGAATACGAGCGCAAGCAGCCGGGCGGCGAATGGCTGCGCCCGATTGTCCGGAGCGATTGGGGCAAACCCTACGAGCGCCCCGGTTACTGGAAGGACAATTTCTACCTGCCGTTCATCGAGACGCTGCTCGAGACCGGGTACAAGGGCTACATCGGCTACGAGCTGTGCCACACGCTGCCGGTGGTGGACGGAAAGACGGTCGGAATCGATTTCGTCGATCGCAACGCGCAACTGGCGCTCGAGTTCATCCGCGAGACCATCGCGCAAGCCAGGCGCCGCGTCGCGCAGGCGTAGGCCGTTCCCGGTCAGTCGCACGAAGCCACGCCCGGCCGCGTTATGATCACGGCGATGGGCGGCTCTCCTAATCCCTACCTCCGGCTCCACGCAGTGAACATTTACGTCCGGGATCAGGAGCGGAGCCTGCGTCTCTACCTGGATCTGCTTGGTTTCCAATCTGGCTTTCGACGCGCGCCTCGAGTCCGGCCGACGCTGGGTCGCGGTCGCTCCGCCCGGCGGCACGGCAGTGCTGACGTTGATCGCACCGGAGCCCGGCTCGCCCGAGTACAAGCTCATCGGCCGTGTCATCGGCGATATTGCGGCGATATTGCGGGGAAAGGAATCGCCGCCGCTTTGATGATGGCGAATCTCCGGGCGAATCTGCGCAGCCAGTGCGCCATCGCTCTCGATCAGCCGCAGTTCTTCCTGCGATCGGTGAACCAGCTCTTTTACGAGAACGCGACCGAACGCGAACAGCGTCTGCGCTACGCGAACTGCGGACATCTTTCCGGCCTGCTCTTTCGCAGCGACGACACCCTCGAACGGCTCGATTCCACCAGCCCGGTCCTGGGACTTTTCAAGGACTGGGATTGCTCGATCGGCGAACACCGGCTGTTTTGCGGGGACACACTTGCGTTCTACACCGACGGCATCACCGAATCGTTCAACGAACGCGGCGAGGAATTTGGAGAGCAGCGGCTGATCGAGGCGCTGCGGCGGAATCGAGAACTGTCAATCGCAGCCGCTGCGGAGGCCGATTCTGGATGATGTGCACCGGTTCGCCCCGCGCGAGCAACACGACGATATCACGCTGATCGTCGCCCGATGCCGGGAGCATTAGATCGCGCCCGACGCGACTCTTCGTCACTTCCGCAAGCGCGAAGTCCAGTTGAGCAGCACGGTAATCGCCGGTTTCGTCTGTCCATACCCGGCG
>JBOGMR010000702.1:0-2981 GCA_050746825.1 Bryobacteraceae bacterium
CGTCCACAGTGTAACCCGGCGAATCACGGCGCACCTAACCTTTTTCGCCCCTCAGGAACCCTCTCCCTTTCCGAAACTTACGCAGCCCTTCGAAGCATCTCCAGTTTCCCGCGAGCCGATTCCGCCAAGCCCGCGTGCTACTCTGTCGGCGACTAGAGGTCCCGAACTGAATGATCTCCCAACACGCAAAATGAAAAAACGAACCCTATCCCACAAACGGACGCTCCCTAACCCGGACAAGCCGGAACCATGTGGGAGACGCTCCAGGCCGCTCCGTTGAAGACGCGGGGAAGGCTCCGAAAACACCCCGTATGCCGACCGCGTCTTCATCACCTTGGGTGGGCCGCCGGCCCATGAGGCGCTCCCTCACGGTCGCGGTTCCGTGTGCAGCCTTGTGTAATGCGCCGAAACCACAGAACCGCGACCGTCAGGGAGCCGGATCGGATCGAGCGCATGCCCTTCCTCGCCGGGTGGTAAAATCATTAGCGAAATCCCGGAAGGAGATCCCCATGTTCCGTCTGGACGCCGATCGAGCCATTGAGTTCTGCGACGGTCTGCGCCGCCGCGATTTTTTGCATGCCGGCGCGCTGCCCTTCCTCGGCCTCGGACTCGCCGACTGGCTCGGCCTCAAGGCCTCCGCCGCCACCACTCCAACCAAGGACGTCAACGCGATCATGTTATTCCTGGTCGGCGGACCGTCGCAGCTCGACACCTGGGACATGAAGCCGAACGCGCCCGCCGAAATCCGCGGACCGTACAAGCCGATCAAGACTAATGTCCCCGGCATCGAGATCTCGGAAAATTTTCCGCGCATGGCGAAGCACGCCGACAAGTACGCCCTCATCCGCAGCGTCTACCACACGGCCGCCGCGGTCCACGACACCGGCCACCAGATGATGCAGACCGGCCGGCTGTTCCAGGGCGGCATCGAGCATCCGCACATGGGATGCGTGCTCGCGAAAGTACGCGGGCCGAAGGGTGACGTGCCGCCGCACGTGCTGCTTCCCCGCCCCATCGGCAACACCGGCGGCAACATGCCGCACGGACAGAACGCCGGATACCTCGGAAAGACTTTCGATCCGTTCGTGCTGAATGCCGATCCCGCCGACCCGAACTTCAAAGTTCCCGACATGCTCCCGCCCGACTACCTGCCCTCGCTGCGCGTCGACCGCCGGCGCAACTGGCGCGAGATGGTGGACAAGACGGTGAGCAAATTCGAAACTTCCGCCGATGCGCGGCTGCTCGATTCCACCTTCCATCAGGCATACACGCTCATGTCGTCGCAGAAGGCGCGCGAGGCCTTCGAGCTTTCCCGCGAGTCCGAAGACACACGCCGCAAGTACGGGCTCAATCGCTTCGGCCAGAGCTGCCTGCTCGCGCGCCGGCTCATCGAGGCGGGCGTGCGGTTCGTCACCATCAACATGTTCGAGACCGTGTTCGACGAGATCACCTGGGACATCCACGGCTCGAAGCCCTTCAGCCCGATCAGTTGCTATCGCGATCTGGTCGGCCCCATGTTCGATCACGCCTACAGTTCTCTGCTCGGTGAATTGAGCGAGCGCGGGCTGCTCAGCAACACGGTAGTCCTCGCCATGGGCGAGTTCGGGCGTACGCCGAAAGTGAATCCGGCGGGCGGGCGCGATCACTGGCCGGCTTGCTGGACCATGCTCATGGGCGGCGGCGGCATCAAGGGCGGCCAGATCGTCGGCGCATCGGACGAGATCGGCGCTATGCCCAAAGACAGGCCCGTCACTCCAGCCGAAATCGCGGCCACCGTGTACCACGCGCTCGGGATCCCGCTCGACCTCGAGATGCCCGGCGCGCAGGGGCGGCCGATCCGTCTGGTCGATCACAGTGCGGAACCAATCCGTGAACTTTTTGTTTGAAACATATGAAAGGTAACCTGTTATGGTTCGTCGGGAGCGCTGTCTTCGGCGCTGCCCTGTATGGGCAAAGCCTCTCGATCCTCCCCGGTTCGGCCGACCTCAGCGGGCCTGAGGCTCGCCACCAGTTTCTGGCGGAAGCCGTCGCGCAAGGGCGGCAGCAGGACCTCACCCGATCCGCCAAGTGGACTTCCTCGAATCCCAAGGTTGCCACCGTTGACGCCGCCGGGCTCGTCACTCCAGTCGCCGACGGCACAGCCAGCATCACTGCGTCTGTGAACGGCCAGTCGGCTTCGGCCACCGTTCGCGTGAAGGACGCCAGGGCGCCGTTTACCTGGAGCTTCCGCAACGATGTGATCCCCGTCCTCACCAAGATGGGCTGCAACCAGGGCGCCTGCCACGGCGCGCTCGCCGGCAAGAACGGATTCAAGCTGACGCTGCGTGGCTACGATCCCGAGGCCGACTATCTCACGCTCACGCGCCAGTCGCTCGGGCGCCGCGTGTCTCTTTCCGATCCGTCGGAAAGCCTGATGCTGCTCAAGCCGACGCTGGCGATTCCTCACCTCGGTGGCAAACGCTTCGATAACAAGTCTCTCGAATATCGCGTGATCGCCGAGTGGATCGCCGCCGGCGCGCCTGCGCCCGCCGAGAGCGACGTGGCAGTCACGGGCCTCGAGGTCTATCCGGCCTCTGCGATCCTCAAGCCCGAAGCCGAGCAACAGCTCGTCGTCCGCGCGAAGTATGCCGACGGGCGCGTGCGCGACGTCACGCGCTGGGTCAAATTCGGATCGAGCGATGAAGGCGTCGCGCTCGTTGACGATTCGGGCCGGGTCAAAATGACCGGCCACGGCGAAGCTGCCGTCACGCTCTACTATTCGAGCAAAGTCCTCTATTCGCGCCTCACCGTGCCCTACGCGAACACGATCGATCCGGGCGCCTTTACCGGTTTTGAGCGCCGTAATTCGATTGACGACTTCATCCTGGCAAAGTTCAAGGCGCTGAACATCGCCCCGTCGGCGCCTTGCTCGGATTCGAGCTTCATCCGGCGCGCCTACCTCGATGCCGCAGGCATTCTGCCCACCGCCGAGGAAGTCGAAC
>JBOGMR010000703.1:0-5205 GCA_050746825.1 Bryobacteraceae bacterium
CAGTTCGCGAAAGAGCGCCTCCGCTCCAGCAGGCGCCGTAATGGTGAGCACGCTTCGCGCCGTGCGCCGGCCGGCGTTGTCGTTGTTGAAATTCTGCGCGGTCGCTTCCGAAGGCACATGCCCGCCCGCGACCTGGAACCCGGGCGGCAAATCGGGAATCTTCAGCTTGATGACGCCATCGTAGCCCCGCCGCTGGATCAGGCAGGCGACCTGCGCGGTCCCGCCGGCGGGCACGTTGACGAATGGGGTCAGTAGTTCCGCGACGAAATCCGGCTCCTGCCGCCGCGCCACCAGACGATAGCCGAAGCCCTGCCCGCCGCGTCCGAGCAGATCCTCAAGCGCCACGCTGATTTCGCTCACGCCTTTCGGCACAGTGAACGGGAGCACAGGATCGGGTCCATTGCCGTCGTCGGCGCCTGCCAGCTTCTTGCCCGCCGCATCATACAGTGTCAGCAGGCCGTCGAGTTCCGAAATCCCGAGGGACGCCGCCGTCACCTCGAGCACCCACTTCTCACCGGGCGTGACGCTGAGCTTGAAACGGTCGACTTCACCGGCCTTTGCGATGCGGCCGTTGACGACGTTACCCTCCTTGAGCTCGGGCGAAGTCTCTTCAAATGTTTCCGCATCGTCACTGGCGGCGAGATAGATCGGGAGACTGGGCGATCCCGGCACGCGCACGGCGAACCACGCGCCCTTGGCCGGGGCCTCGGCTTTCACTTTTACCGGCTGCGGCAGATTGCCGCCCGAGAGCGTCACATCGACGCTTTCGCCGCGCCGCCCGCCGAGTGGGAACACCGCCGTCGCGTAGGCGTAGCTGCCGATCTTGAGCCGATAAAAATTCTGGACCTGCTCGCTGAACTTGGAATCGTGGATCTGGACGCGGTACTCGCCGGCTCGCGCGAAACTGACCTCGACGCGCGAATCGACGCCGGCGCCGGTGGCATCATCGTTACGCGCGATTTCGCGTCCGCCGGCATCGTAGATCTCGAGAGCCGGATCGATCGCGGAACCCGTGCGCCGGGCTTCCACTTCAAACACCAGCTTCTGGCCGGCCTGCGCCGTGAAAACATACTGGTCGACATCGGCGTTGTCCAGAGTCCCGTTGATCACGGCCGGGACCGTGACCTTTTGCGCTTCATTGGCGAAATTGTTCGGTTGTTTCGGATTCTTCGATTCGAGCTCTTCCATTTCAGGCAGTTCGCCCACGCTGAACAGCACGACGTTGGAGACGCCCTCCGGCGTCAGGACCCGCACCGGGTAGATTCCCGTGGGCGCGTCCGCCTTGATGGTGAGGAGAAACGGCAGCACCGTGCCCGGCCGCGCCATCGCCGCCCCCGATTCCGAGAGCGGATCGCGCGACAGAGTGAGCCTGGAAAAACTGCCCGGCAGAGTGGTCTTCACCTGGGCGCCTTGCGCGAGACCGTCGCCGCGCAGATAGACCGTGAGAGACTTGCCGCGCTGCGCGCCGCGCGGGTAAATCTCGCGGATCGAAGGCGGTGCTGCATCGAGCGCCGCCGCGAGGGCAACCAACAGGGCAACTGTTCTCATCGCTCGCTCCTTGCTACACTGGCGCTCTCGACCGGCACGGGCACAAACTCGCGAATCAGCTTGCCGCCCAGATCGTATGTCCGGACCATGCCGTCAAAACCAGCGGTGATCATCGACCGGCTGCCGGGCGCGAACTGGATCGCGAAAATGCCGCCGCGATGGCCGGCACAATGCGCCACGGCCTTGCCCGTCTCGAGCTCGTAAATCCGCACGTCGCCCGCGCCAGCCGCGGCGCCGATGTATTTGCCGTCCTGCGAAATCGCCAGCGTCAGGATGGGGCCGTCGAGCGGCTCGAACTTGCGGATCAGCGTGGAATCGTCGGCGATGCGCATGGCGCGCGGCCGATCCATCATGTACAGGTACGGAATGCGATCCTCACCGCCGATCACGACCCAGTCTTTCTTCGGATGGCGAGCTATCGCGGTCAACGGTTCTTTCAGCAGGTTCACGTTTTCGACGAACGCGCCGGTTTCGACCGTGGTCAGCTTCGCCGCCCTGTCGCGGCCCACCGAGACCAGCCTCTTGCCGTCGATTCCGAACACTGCGCCGAACACCCAATCTTCGTGATGGTCCACCTTGCGGATCTGCTTGCCGCTGGCTGCATCGAACACGCGAATCGATTTGTCGGCGGCGCCGCAGGCGATCTTCGAGGCGTCCGGCGAAAACGAGACGCTGAACAGAGTGTCATTGGTCGTGACGATGGAGTGCTTCAATTTCCGCGAGGCCATGTCCCAGATCTGCAGCTCGCCGAATCGCGCGGGACTTCCGCCCGCGGCCGCCAGGGTTTCGCCGCCGGGCGAAAAAGCGAGGCTCATGATGCGATCGGAAAGCCCTTGAAGACGCTCGAGGCGATCCGTCGCGAGCTCACGCAGCAGGATTTCGCGATAGCCGGACAACGCGATCCATTTGCCGTCCTGCGAAATCGCGAGCGCGTTGATCACCGGCGGCGCGTGATACACGGTCGGGCCGCTCGACCCGGCAGTCTCCGCCGGCGCGGCGGGCGAATCGTCTTTGGCGCCCTCGCGGATCCAGCGCTTGAACAGCTCGATCTGATCGTCGGGCAGCGGGCGCCCGCCGAACGGCATCTGCGGCTTCACCTCACCGGTTAGATAAGCGATAACGACGCTCTTTTCGGGGCTTCCGGCGACGAACGCGCCGCCTTTCTGGCCGCCCGTTTTTAGGCCTTCATAAGACGTGAGCAGCAGGCCGGCCTGCTGGCTCGCCGGCTGATGGCAGCCCTGGCACTGGCGCGCAAGGATCGGCTGAATCTGTTTGTGGAAACTGACCGGGTCCTCGGCCATCGCCATCCGCGCGGCCCAAGCCAGCACGAAGATTGTTCGAGGCGCGAAACGCATCATGGGACAGGCTGCCGTGATTATACGACACCTGAGGTAACGAGCGCCTATCGTTGACGGCGGCCTGACCAGGGCCATGAGAGCGCCGGCGGCGGAGCCGAAGAGCAGGGCCGTATCCGGCCGGAGCTTGACTGTATTCTTGAATACCAGTAAACTACATATATTCCGATTACTGATATGCTGCCGTTGAAGCCCGCCGACTTTCATATCCTCCTGGCGCTCAATGAAGGCCCGCGCCACGGGTACGAAATCATGAAGGAAGTGGAGCGCGAGTCGGGCGGCGAGGTGCGGCTCGAGGTCGGGACGTTGTACCGCATCCTCGCGCGGCTGCTCGAGGAGGGCTTATTGCAGGAAGCGGCCGCCGAGGGGCGGCGCCGGAACTACAGCCTCTCGCGGCCGGGCCGCCGCGCGCTCAGGTCGGAAGCGGCGCGACTTGCCGGCGTTGTCGACCAGTTGCGGGCCCGCAAGCTGTTGCCAAACTCCGAGTCTTAAATTCGCCGGCTCGTCGCAGCTCTCATTTGGCTTTTTCCCGAACGGTTCCGCCGCGATTTCGGCGCGGATCTACTGGCGACGTTCCACGATCGATGGAGAGAACAGGCCGGTGGCGCGCTGGCCATCCGCACCATAGTCGACCTCATGCGCAGCGCGTTTCTGGAGCATTGGTCGAAACCGAAAGGAGACAGTTTCATGCATACCCTCCGCCAGGATCTGGCATTTGCATTTCGCATGCTGGCGAAGACGCCGGGCTTCACCATCGTCGCGATCGCGACGCTCGCGCTCGGCATCGGCGCCAACAGCGCAATCTACTCAGTCGTGAACGCAGTGCTATTCAAGAGCTTGCCGTACCCCGACGCCGGGCGGCTGGTGTTCATCAACGAAGAGCTTCCGAAGGCGAAGGGTCTTGCCGTGTCCTGGCCCGACTATGTGGATTGGCGCGCGCAAAACCAGGTCTTCGAGAAAATGGCCGCGTACACGAACTCCGGCGTTACCTTCATCAATCCCGGAGAACCAAAGTTGCTTCCGGCAGCGTGGGTCGCGAGCCCCTTCTTTTCGTTGCTCGGCGCCAAGACTGCGCTCGGACACACATTCGGCGAGGCCGACGACAAACCAGGCGCCAAGCGCGTCGCGGTTCTCAGTTACCGGATGTGGCGCAATGAACTAAAGGCCGACCCGGATGCGATCGGGAAAGAGATCAGCCTTGACGGTGCGCTCTACTCGATCATTGGAGTGCTTGTGCCGGATTTCGATCCTCAGGGCATTACCAGCGCCGCCGATGTGTACCTGCCGATCGGCCATCTTTCGAATCAGCTGCATTTTGTGATGCGAGCCAATCATCCAGGTTTGATGGTCATCGCGAAGATACGAGCAGGCGTACCGCTCGAACGCACGCGCGCGGAATTGAAGGCCATTATGGATCGCCTCGCGAAGGCCTACCCGGAATCGAACAAAGATGAAACCGCTGTGGTCACGCCGATCGCTGAACGTTTGCTGGGTGACGCGCGACAGGGTCTGCCGATGTTGCTCGCCGCCGTCGGCGCCGTGCTCCTGATCGCGTGCGCCAACGTCGCTCATCTGTCGCTCGCTCGCGCCACGTCAAGAGAAAGGGAGTTCGCAATCCGCGCAGCCGTGGGTGCGAGCCGGAGCCGGCTGATCCGGCAGTTGTTCGCTGAGAGCGCGCTCCTTTCGTCGCTCGGTGGCGCCGCCGGTCTGTTGCTGGCCTATTGGAGCTTAAAGCCCCTCATTGCGATGTATCCCAATTCGGTCCCGGGACTGAAAGAGGCCCGACTCGATCCGGCCGTGTTGCTGTCGACGCTGGGCCTGTGTGTTATCACGGCTGCTCTGTTCGGTCTGGCTCCCATGCTTCGCGCGGCGAGAGCCGGCGTAAACGCCGGGTTGAGGGAAGGCGCCGGCTTCGATTCCGGAAGGCAAGCACGTCGCTTACGCTCCGTGTTGTTCGTCGCGGAAATCGCGATCGCTGTGGTGCTCACCGCGGGCGCCGGCCTGTTGCTGCGAAGTCTGGCGGCGGTGCTCGAAGTCAATCCCGGTTTTCGCACGGATCATTTGCTGACGCTCGACATGGTGCGGTCCGGCCGCAGCACGCCGAGCTTTTTCACGCGGGTGATCGAGCGCATCGCCGCGCTACCAGGAGTCGAATCCGCCAGTGCTGCGAGCGGTGCTCCGCTGTTCGGTTCCCCCTGGTCGTCGCCGTACGCGCCGGAAGGGCAGACGATATCGAATGAATCGCCGTGGACACTCATCAATGCAATGATGCCGGGCTATCTTCAGGCGATCCAGGCAAAGC
>JBOGMR010000704.1:0-4899 GCA_050746825.1 Bryobacteraceae bacterium
AACTTCGGACCGAAAGGAGTCCGCCGATGCTAAACCTGCGGCTTGTCGTCATCTCTGTCTGCTCCTTGATGTGTGTCACTTTGTCGCACGCCCAACGTGGCGGGACGGACTGGACGTCCGCCGGCTACGATGCACAGCGCTCGTCATGGGTCCGGTCGGACGCGAAGATCTCGATGTCCAGTATGGAGAAGCCGGGCGGTTTCAAGTTCCTGTGGAAGCTCAAGTTCAACAGCGATCCCAAACAGGTGAATGCGCTCACGCCGCCGGTGCTGCTGGATTTCTATATCGGGTATCGCGGATTCCGTGCACTGGGCTTCGTCGGAGGCAGGTCCGATAGCGTTTTCGGGGTCGACACCGACCTGGGCCGCCTGGAGTGGCAGAAGCGCATTTCGACTGCGCCGCCGGCGCAGAGCACCGGGAACTGCCCGGGTGGCATGACTGCCGGTCTCACGCGGCCGACCGCGACCACGATTGCCGGGGGCTCGGTGGGAGGGCGCGGCCGCGGTGGTCCAGCCAAGTCGGGAGTAGGCGAACCGGGTCAGGGCGCGGTCACGCTCGCGCAGGCCGAAGCCCGGCGCGCTGCTCTGCCACCCCCGCCACCTGGCGCTTCTCCCGCCCCTAACCCTTTCCGGCGCGCGCCTTCGTTCGTCTATGCGATTTCCAGCGACGGTATGCTGCACGCGATGTACGTTTCAAACGGAGAAGAACCTGGACCGCCGATTCCGTTCCTTCCGGCCAATGCCAACGCGCACGGTCTGATCGTGGTCGGACAGACGGCCTACGCGGCGACCACGCAAGGCTGCGGCGGTGTGCCGAACGGTGTGTGGGCGCTCGATCTGACCTCCAAGCAGGTGAATTCGTGGCAGTCCAGCGGCGGAATTTCGGGATCCGCTGGCCCCGCGTTCGCCCCGGACGGCACGCTCTACGTCGCGACCGAGGGCGGAGAATTGGTCGCGCTCGATCCGGCGAGCCTCAAAGTCAAGAATACGTACAACTCCGGCGCGGCGTTCACCTCGTCGCCGGTCCTGTTCCAACATAAGGGCGCGCTGGTGGCCGCGGCGGCGACGATTGACGGAAGCTTGCACTTGCTGGACGCCTCATCGCTGACAGTGCTTTCGAAGACACCGGCGAATTCGGGCGCCGCCGATTTCGCTCCGGGTGCGCTCACAAGCTGGCAGGATCTGGACGACACGCGCTGGGTACTGGCGCCATCCGCCGGCGCCGTCATGGCGTGGAAAGTCGCCGGGCAGAACGGCGCTCTGGTCTTGCAGCCCGGCTGGACGTCACGCGAGATGGTAGCGCCGCTGACTCCGATGGTGATGAACGGCGTGGTCTTCGCCATCTCGAGCGGAAAACGCGCGCAGCGTTCGCAGCCGGCGGTTCTGTATGCCCTCGACGCCCGCACCGGCAAAGAAGTGTGGAACAGCGGGAAGACGATCACGTCCTTCGTTGACGGCGGCGGACTGTCCGGTGGCTCCGGCCAATTGTATTTGGGCACATACGACGGCACTCTCTATGCGTTCGGCTTCCCCATTGAACACTAGTCTTCGGGTGACGTACGCCTCGACGCTCGGGCTTGAATTCGCGCTCTTCACAGGTATCGCTTTCGCGCAGCTTCCCGACGGTCCGGGGAAGCCCGAAACGCAAAAGCTCTGCTCAAACTGCCACGAGCTGGCCAAATCGATCTCCATTCGCCAGGATCGCGAGGGCTGGCAATCGACGCTCGACAAAATGGCGAAGCTCGGCGTCAAAGGAACCGATCAGGAGTTCACCGCCATTCTTGACTATCTGTCCAAAAACTTCCCCGCCGATGAGCTTCCGAGAATCAACGTCAACAAGGCGAGGGCAATCGACCTCGAGAGCGCTCTCTCGCTCAAGCGCTCTCAAGCCGCTGAGATCATCGGGTACCGCGACAAAAACGGTCCCTTCAAATCCATTGAGGATATGAAAAAAGTCCCCGGCATCGACGCCGCCAAGGTCGAGGCCAAGAAACATCGCTTGACGTTCTGAGGTGGCGAGCGGTGCGGCCTGGGCCCGGGCCACGCGAATTCCGCAGTTCCTGAGATCAACGGATTCGAGACCCGTCAGGTAAAATCGATTGGGGGAGGAAACCAAGCACGACGCCGGCGGAAGACAGTCAACTGGTCGCCCGCATCTGTCGCGGCGACTCCGGTTCCGAAGCCGCGTTGCACGAGCGGTTCGCCCCGCGCGTTTACTATCTGGCCCTGCGCGAACTGCGCTCTCGCGCCGATGCCGAAGATGTCCGCGCGGAGACGATCCTGCGCGTGCTCCAGGCCATTCGCGCCGATCGCCTGTCATCCCCCGAAGCTCTGCCCTCGTTCGTATTAGGAACCGCCCGCAATGTCATCCGCGAAATCAACCGCAAAGGGCGAGGCATGGAAGCCATCGAGGACCGCGACTTCGGCTTCACCCCGGTAGTGGATGTCGACCAAGGCGCCAGGAAAGCGATCGAACGGGTCATCCGCAGGCTGAAACCCAGAGAACAAGCCTTTCTGCGTCTGTATTACTATGATGAACTGCCGAACGAGCAGATCTCGCGGCAGTTGGGAATTCGGGAGGAGCGCTTGCGCCTCATCAAGTCGCGGGCCCTCAAGAGTTTTCGGGAGTTTTATACGCGGCTGGTCAAATGATTTTGATACAAAACGGCGTCCAACGTCACTGTTTTCTAGAACAAGATGAACCACTCCGAAGCCGGGCAGCGCGAAGTCGTTGAATCCTACGTCCGGGGTCGTCTGACGCCCGCCGAGCGCCAGGAATTCGAAGAGCACTATTTTGCCTGCGACGAATGCTTCGAGCAGGTCCGTACGACCGGGACGTTTGTCGACTCTGTACGCCACGCCGCGGCCTCGGGGCTGCTGAGCGAACCGGAAGAGAGACCGTCCGGATTCGCGGGATGGCTGCGGCCGGCATTTGCGTTTGCGATGACCGCCGCCGTCGTATTGGCGGCTGCCACCGCCTGGCTTGGCCTGGTTGAGTTGCCGCGACGGGGCAGCGAACTCGCCCGGCAAAACAAGCAGGTGCAGGAGGAGCAGGGCCGCCGGCAGGAGCTTGAAAAACAACTCGCGATGGTCCGCCTGCCGGCGGCCGAGGGCAACCTTCCGCTCGCCATGCTCGAAGCCAGCCGCGCCGAACAGACCAATGAGATTCGGATTCCACAGGCTGCGAGCCACGTCGCTCTCTGGATCGAACCGAATCCGATTGCGCGCTTTAAGAGCTTTCGCCTGGACGTTCGGAATCCAGCCGGGACCCTGATCGCAACGATCCCCGGACTCGTCAGGAACCCTCAAGGCGCTTTGACCGCAAGCCTGCCCGCTGATCGGTTGCCGGCCGGGACTTACTCCGTGGCGCTGCACGGAGAGGGCACTAGCGGCGACTCTCTGGTTGGGGAGTACCGGCTCGTGGTCCGCCGCTGAGGGCGATATGTCAAACGCAGCGCGTGCGGCCGCTTTCATCATCTTAGGCTCGCTGACGCTTTGGGCTCAGGGGCAGCCCACCGCGCTCGAGCTGCAAGAGACGATCGACCGCGAGATCAATGCCGGCGAGGTTCACCAGTACCGTGTCTCCGCCGAAGCGGGACAGTACCTGTACTTGGTGTTCAGAGTTTTCGAGGTTGATCTGGCGTTCACGCTATCTGGGCCGGATGGCAAGCCGCTGGTCAACCATCAGGCCGATGCGAAAGAACGTCTCGAAGATCTTCCGTGGATCGCAACTGCACCCGGTCTCCATGCATTGACGGTAAGCTCCAGATCCGGCGCCCCGGCCGGCCGCTATGAGCTGTCTCTGAGGAATCTGGGGAGTCCAACCTCCGCAGATCGTACCCGCACGGCGGCTTTTCACGCGTTCACCGCGGGGCGGAGTCTCCTTTCCGAAGGACGAGCCGCATCCACTCGAGGGGCGGTCGAAAAGTTTCAGGAGTCTCTCGCCGGCTGGCAGAGGGTAGAGGATCAGAGATGGCAGGGCCGCATGTTCCACCAGATCGCCGCCGGTTGGGAGGCGCTGGGCGAGCTGAACAAGTCGCGCGACGCGTTGCTGGAGGCCCTCCCATTACGGCGAGCTGTAGGTAACCGCTATGGCGAGGCGCTCACGCTCAACTCGCTAGGTGTTTTCTATACCAACGCGGGGGACCAAGTAAAGGCGTTGGACTTCCTCACGTCCGCTCTTGCGTTGCGTCGCGAAGTGGGGGACCGGCGAGGCGAGGCTGTTGCCCTGAATAATATCGCGCTCGTCTATGACCATCGTGGAGAACCGTCGCGCGCCCTGGAAATGTTGCAGCGGTCGCTCGAGATCCGGAGGGAGGTCAACGACCGGCGAGGCGAGGCTGTGACGTTGAACAATATGGCCGCCCAATACCGGACGCTGGGCGAATTCCAGATGGCTTTAGAGCACCACATCAAAGCGCTGCCATTGAGGCGTGAAACGGCCGACCGCCGGGGAGAGGGCGCCACGCTGAACAATATCGGCATGGCTTATGGTTCGCTGGGTGAAAGCAAGAAGGCCGTCGAATATTGGCGTCAAGCCGCAGCGGTTTTTGAGGCGGTGGGTGACCGGCGAGGACTTGCGTCAGCGTTTGCGAATCTGGCCGCGTACCAGGACGATGCGAAAGAAGCCCTGCTCCTATTGGATCGGGTACTATCGATTCGGAAAGAAATCGGCGACAGGAGGGGGCAGGCGGCCGTCTTGAGCGACATCAGCAGAGCGCAACTCAAGGCGGGTGACGCGGGCAAGGCTCGCGTGACGGCGGAAGCAGCGCTCGAACTCGCGAGAAAGATCGACGATCGCCACGGTATAGCCCGCGGCCTTTACTTCGCGGGCAAGGCCGGCTTCCAACTCGGCCAGATGGAGCGCGCGCAGACTCTGTTGCAGGAATCCGCTTCGATG
>JBOGMR010000705.1:0-2087 GCA_050746825.1 Bryobacteraceae bacterium
GAGACTTGAGAGAGCGGAAGGTTGATGCCGAGGCCCGTTCCAGCCAGAGTGACCACGTCGCCGGGCCTTGCAGGCCTGGATAGCTGAATCAGTTCGCCGCTGTGTTGACCGAGCGCGGCGCCTCGACCGCTGCCCGATCGAGTAAAGATGCCGAAGTTCGACCGGAGGACCGTGATCGGCGCCGGCGCACGCGTTCGCCCGTCGCCGGAAACGGAAAGTTGCGCCGAACCCTGCGGTGTGCGCAGCGGAAGCGTGCCCCGAACTTCGAGGCAAGGCCGATCGCTCAATTCGGCCGGAAACTCGAGCGTCGTGCCGTTCGATGCCTGAACGCGTATCGTCAACTGTGCCGCATTCACGCACGCCGGCGGATCGCCCGCGACAAACTGCACTGTGAAGATGGCGCCGGGCGCGAGGCCGCCTGCTTCACCCGCGGTGATCCAGCTTGCACCATGCCAAACGAAAAGATCCGGCTGCGCCAAGGCGACGCCTGCCGTTAACATTCCGACCCAGAGTTCCGGTACCCGCATTGCTTCACCCTGATCCCTTACTCCTTGTAGTTATTGAGAACCTCGTCGGCGACTTGCACGGCCACTCTCATCTCCGCTACGTCGTGCACTCTCACGATGTGGGCGCCGCCGAGCACGCAGACAGTCACAGCGGCGGCGGTTGCGAAAAGGGTTCCCTCCGGGGTCGGTTGTGACAGGAAAGATTTGCGCGACGGCCCGATCAGCAGCGGCAGATCGAGCTGCGCCAACAGCGGAAGCCGCGCGAGAATCTCAGCGTTCTGTTCCTTGCGCTTGCCGAAACCGAGACCTGGATCGACGACGATGCGTGTCCGCTCGATGCCGCTCAGGCGCGCGCGGTGCACTGTCGCCTCGAGGTCCCGACCGATTGTGCCGATCACATCGGGAAGCGGCCCGAGCTTGGCCCAGGATTCAGGACGGCCGCGCATGTGATTGAGCACCAGTCCGGCGTTGTCCTTCGCGACGACTTTGGTGATCTGCGGATCGAAGGTCAGCCCGCTCGGGTCGTTGATGATCTCGACTCCCAGCTCGAGCGCACGCTCGGCGACATCCGCCTTGTATGTGTCGACGCTCAGCGGAATGTTGAGCTGTCCGTTGAGGCGCTTCAGGATGGGCGTCAGCCGCCGCAGTTCTTCATCGCCGGAAATCCGCGGTGAGCCGGGGCGCGTGGATTCGGCGCCCACATCGATGATATCGGCTCCTTGCTCCTCCATCTGGACCGCTCGCGCGAAGGCGCGGCCGGGATCCAGGAATTTTCCGCCGTCGGAAAATGAATCGGGCGTAACGTTGAGGATGCCCATGATCAGCGTCCGCAGGCCGAGCTGGATTTCGCGATTCTTGAGTTTCCAGAAATAGATCTTGCGGGTCATTCGCGGCCTGTTACCTGAAGGTGGCGTACGCGATACCTATCCAGTTTCTCGCAATTCACGCTCACCTGTTGGGGGTGCAGGACACCGGCGCGGTCGATCTCGATGAGCGGATCGACGAGGTCGTCGACGTACCAGCGGGCCGAAGCTTCGACGTCGGTGGGATAAAGAAAATTGGGCAGCGTCGCCAGTTGAATCGCTTCGGCGGATGCGACGCCCAGCTCCGGCATGGTTCCGACCCAGCAAGCGAGCCCCGCTTCTCGCGCCCGGTCGTGCATGCGCACGGCATTTTTGATTCCGCCCACCCTCTGGATCTTTACGTTGATGATGCCGGCTGCGTCGAGCTTGATGATCCGTTCGAGCGCGTCGAGAGATTCGGCGGATTCGTCCGCGCAAACCGGCGTGTTCACCTCGCGGCTTAGCTCTGCCATTTCGTCAAGCGCATGGCGGCCGAGCGGCTGTTCGTACATCATCAGACGGAAGCGGTCCATCTCGCGAAACAGGGGCAGATCGGCGATGGTGTAGGCGGCGTTGGCGTCCACCATGAGCGGGGTTTCGGGAAACTCATCGCGGATCCGGCGGACCGGTTCGATGTCCCAACCGGGCTGGATCTTGATCTTGGTCCGCCGGTAGCCCTGGCGGGTGTAAATCTCGACGCGCTCCAACAACTCGTCCAGCGTATCGAAGATTCCGATCG
>JBOGMR010000706.1:0-6328 GCA_050746825.1 Bryobacteraceae bacterium
ATCTAGGCATAACCGTGCAATAATGTCAAGCGAAACGTGTGCCAGACAGGGAGCGGGCGTACTCCAGGAGGGCTGGTGATGCCTCAAATTTGCGAAAGTAGGGCTAGCGCATAGTCGGCCGGCTTACCGGTCCGAGTGAATTCCTCCGCCCGCCTTTCGCGAATATCCTTCAGTTCGTAGTGAAACTGCATCGGTCCGGAATCCAGCCGAGTCTGCATGCGCATCTTGCGCTCACCGACATACAGAACGACATGGCGCAGGTGACGACGGTATCGCTGGGTCAGCAGCAGATGGTACATGGCCATCCGGTACGGCATGTCTCTGTGATTCCTGCTCTGGAATTCCAAGTGGAGGATCGACCGGTCTTCGAGCGAAAGCACCAGATCGACGCGCCTCTCCTGCATTTTCGGCAGCTCGACGTTCAGGAATTCCTTCACGGGAACGGCGCAGGTGATTTCATCCAGCAGAGTCGGATGATCCTGCTGAAACAAGTCCTTCAGCGCGCCGTCATAGTCGAATCGATCTTTCATATATGGGTCTTTGGCAGCGGGGTGATTGTCAAAACAAGACCCTCCACACCAGCACGACCAGTGCGTGCGTCACCATCGAGGTTCGCACGCTGCCACCGGCAAGGTAGGCTTTCCCGTAACAGCAGCCGGCCACCGCGGCGAAGATTGCGAACTGCCAGTTCGGAAACGCGCCGAAGGGGAGGTGGCAGAGGCCGAACAGCGCCGACGTAACGGCCAGCGCGAGTGTGGGGCGGCGGGTCCACTGCGCCAGCCATTCCTGGATCAGGCCACGGAAAAAGAATTCTTCACCCAGCGCGACTACCCAGAAGAAGCCGGCGAACAACATCGGCGCGAGCAGAATTTCCTGCTTAACTGGATTCCATCGCAACACACCGAAAAACATCGCCACAGGCATTGCCAGCACGAGGAAGTAGAGGGCATAGCGCGCTCCCGTTTTCCATTCGGCCGCGGTCGGCAGGAATCCGAAGCCCCGCACCTCGACCTCGCGAATATCGAGCATCACCACGGCGGCCACGCGGATGAGCATCAACTGGCCCAGGACCTCGATTCGCAGTCCGGGCCAGGGCGGCAAATACACGCGGGAAAAAAACTTGGCCAGCACAATCGCGCCGAGCAGCACGAGCATCAGCACGTCCGAGGTGCGCGCCGGCGCGCGATACAGATACCAGTAGCACACGACGATGAGCAACACCGCCAGCCGCAAAGCAAGATCGGCGCGGAACACGCCGGCCGGGATGCTATAGAGAAGATACGGAGTCAATCCGCTCGCTGCGAGCAGCGCCGCGAACCAGAACATCGGGATGCGTTCGGAAAGTTCCTGCCGAAGCGAGGGAAATCCGGGGATGAGATAGCAAATGAACTCGATCAGGAACGCCGCGAGAAGCGGCGTCGCCACGTGCGCGGGAATCCCTTTGAGTCCGGCGTAATAGAGGCCGCCGAGCGCGAGCAGGAACGACCCGGCGCCCGCCGTGATCAGGTAGGAGCGATGGCGCAGCAGCACTCAGGCCAACTCGATACACTGCCCTTCGCGGGCGAGGAAGATCTCGAAATCCGATGACAAGTACGCCGCCTGAAGCCGCCCCAGCGCCGCTTCGAGGAACTGGTCGTCATGATCGGGATCGTGATGGAACAACGCCAGCCGCCGGACGCCGGCTTTCAAAGCGTCGCTCGCAGCGTCTTCGAACGTGCCGTGTCCCCAGCCGCGGTGATGCTCATATTCCTCGGCCGTGTACTGCGCCTCGCGGATCAGGAGATCGGCGCCGCGAAGGAACGAAAGCAGGCTTGCGTCCAATTCTTCCTGATGATACGAAGCGCCGGACAGCCGGAGGTAGGGTTCGTGATCGGTCTGGTAGACGACCGACCGGCCTTCATATTCCAGCCGGAACGCGAAGCAGCCTCCCGGATGATTCACCGGATGCGTCCGCAAGCGGACCGGTCCGAGCCGGTTGTCCGGATGCGCCTCCTGGAAGCGGATTTCAGCGGGCAACTTGTCGAACATCACGGGGAAATGCGGCGCCTCCATCAGGCGATGGAAGGGCTCAGGCCCGTCGAAATCTTTGAGCGGCGGCACGTGGATGTTGATGCGCGCCCTCGGATCGTAGGCCAGGTTGAAGAATGGAAATCCCTGGAGATGATCCATGTGGGGATGGCTGATGAGGAGGTCCACCGAGACGGCGCCTTCGGCTTCGAGGGATTGGCCGAGCCCGCGGATTCCTGTACCCGCATCGAGCACGATCACCCGGGGCCCGCAGCGCACCTCGACACAAGGCGTGTTGCCGCCGCAGCGCAGCGTGGCTGGTCCCGGCACTGGAATAGAGCCTCGCGTTCCCCAGAATTTGACGGAAAATCCCGTGCGCGCTCCTTACTAGAGGCTAATGAGCCACGAATCGACACGAATCGACACGAATAAAGGCGGAGATACTCTTGGTAGTCCCGGTTCGGCGGCGGCACTACTCAAGGCAGTTCCTTAATTCGGATGTTTCGGAATTCGACGAGCGTACCATGCCCCAGGAACCCGATATGGCCTTTGGTACGAGCGAGTCCGGGATGTTTTTTCAGGACAACGGGATCAGTAACGGAGTCGAGGTCGGCGTCGACAATCGTCGCGCCGTTGAGCTTTATCGTAATCCGGCGCCCTTTAGCTGTGATTTCCTCTTCATTCCATTCGCCGGCCGGTTTCTTGAAGCCCTGTTTTGCGGGAATGACGTCGTAAATAGATCCGTGATACTGGGTAGGCTTCAGACGGCCCTGGTAGCGTTCGTGGCCGTCGTCGAGAATCTGGATTTCCATCCCGGTGTAGGCGACATCGCCGGTGAGCGGGGCCCGGATACCGACGCCATTGTTGCCGCCCGGGCTCAGCCGGAACTCGAAACGGAAAACGAAGTCCGCAAATTCTTTTTCGGTGAACAGGTTGCCGCCGCCGTCGGCGGGGCACACCAGCAGACCGTTTTGGGGCAGATAGCCGGAGCCGTGTTTGGCGACGAACTGCCAGCCGGCCAGGCTCTTGCCGTCAAACAGGGAAACGAAGCCGGGCTCGACCGCACCGGCGGTCGCAGACACGGCGGTTGCGATCAAAAAAAGCCGCGCGCCAATCATCCCCAGAGTGTACCAAACGTGCTGCGTCAGCTCACACGTCGACTTCCTTCCACTCGACGACACGCCGCTCGTAGATCGACTTCCGGCCCATCATCGCCGTCAGGGTCGAAATGCGCGCCGACGGTGCATCGTTCAAGGGCTGTTTCCGGCCTCGCGCGTTGTCGACGAACGCCGCGAGCGACAGATAGTTGGAATCCTGGCCCGCGTCGGGCGATTCGATTTTCCGCTCGCCGCGCTTGGTGCGCTCGATGAAGGTCGCGGTCGCCAGGTCGATTGCGCCCAGCGAACCGTACACCCGCTCCTTGATGCCGGAGAAGCCCGGCGGATCGAAATAGATATGGCTGAAGGTGCAACGCACGTCGCCGGCAAATTCGTAAATGACGGTGTAATTGTCCATCGTCGTCCGGCCGGGCGGTTCGTCTTTGAACAGGTTCACGCCGCCGGTGCCGAAGGCGCGCAGCGGATGCGAGCCGGCGGCCCATACTATGAGGTCGATGATGTGACACGCCTGCTCGACGATGTTGTCGCCCGACTTCACGCGATCGAAATACCACGGCGTGTTGCGCGGCAGGTCATTCGTGTGCCGGTATCCCTGAAGGAACAGCACCTTGCCAATGCCGCCCTCTTTGATGAACTTCATCGACGCGCTGCGGCTGGGATCGTGCCGCAACTGGAATCCCGCCTGGAAGATGCCTTTCGCCGAGGCCGCCGCGTTGGTTACCAGACGGCACTCCTCCGGCGTGAGGGCCATCGGCTTTTCGCAGTACACGCTCTTGCCGACCTCGAGCGAGGCGACGGTCATCTCTTTGTGCAGGTCGACCGGCGTCGCGATCACGACGGCATCGATGTCTTTCCGCTCGAGCAGCTTTCTGTACTCGGTGTAGGCTTCCGGCTTATGCCCGGCCTCGGTGGCGCGAGCCATCGCGGTCTTCAGCGTTTCAGGCACGATGTCGCAAATTGCGACCACCTGCACGCCCGGAACCTTGAGCATGTGGCGTAACAGGAATCCGCCTCGATTGCCGACTCCGATGAAAGCCACGCGCAGAGTGTCGCTGGCGGGCTGAGCCTGCAGCGCGGATGCGGCTCCGAGCGCAGAAGGAACCGCCAGAAAATGGCGGCGGGTGACGTCAAACTGGGACATGAGATCAGTATAATCCCACAGCGGCGGCGGCCGAGCGGCACTGATATCCTGCGAGTAAATGAGCGATGGCTACAGAGCTTCGGCGACGGTCTTTCGGGATCTCTACCACGGGCTGCTCGACTAGGCGGACCTGACCGAAAGATGGGCGACACCTCATACATGTGGTGCATAAAAGAGACGTACCGCTGAATCGCACCAAATCCCCATCTGACCATTGAATACAGCATTTCGGCCCGATCAGATGGCGAGGGGGACGAAACGAACGGTATACTACAATGCGGATCAAGCTATGTCCGCTTAGGGGAGGCTGTGCGGCAGCGACGCTCTCCCGCGGGCGAACCCTTCACCACGGGCCAAAAGGGAGAATGCTAATGCACAAACCGATCAAGTACGCCGAAAAGGCTATGACCTACGTCGCTCGCGGCGCCTGGGCGGTGTTTGAGCGGGCCAACCGCATCCGGCAGAACGCCTCCTTCACACCGAAATGGTCGGAAAAGCCGCTGCTGAAGTCGTGGGAGAAATCGAAGCCGCCGCTGGGATGGCCGCGCACGACCGACTCGCTCTGCCCGCGCTGCGTTCCGGAGATCCGCAAGCGCATCATCGACGGTGAACTTCCCCACACGCTGCTGCTTAAGGAAAAGGCCGGCGAGATCAAAGCGCAGGTCATCGAGCGCGACGGCAAGATCCTCATGGTCAAGGACTGCCCGATTCATGGGCACTTCGAAGACGTGATGGCCATCGACACGGCCTTCTTCAAGCACCTCGAGGAAGTTTTTCCCGGCCGCGACATCCGCGCCCACAACGACAAAGACCTCCACAACCACGGGACCAGCACGATCACGCACGGCCGCGGCTCGGTGCTCACGATCGACCTCACCAATCGCTGCAACATGATGTGCGATCCCTGCTTCATGGATGCCAACCAGGTCGGGTTCGTGCATGAGTTGACCTGGGACGACATCAAGACTTTGCTCGACAACGCGATTACGATCAAGCCGCGCCGGCAGATGTCGGTGCAGTTCTCGGGCGGCGAGCCGACGCTGTCGCCCTACTTCCTCGACGCAGTGCGGTACGCGCGCAAGGTCGGCTACCAGAGCATCCAGGCGGCGACCAACGGCATCGAATTCGCGAAGAGTCCGGAATTCTGCAAGCAGGCGGCCGAGGCGGGACTCCGCTACGCGTACCTGCAGTTTGACGGCATCGGCAACGCCGCCAACTCGCATCGCGCCGTCGGGAATTTGTTCGACGTGAAGCTGCGCGCGATCGAGAATTTGCACAAGGCCGGTGTGGACATCGTCCCGGTTACGACGATCATCAACGGAATCAACAACGAGCAGGTCGGGCACATCGTCCAGTTCGCGCTCGACAATCCGAAGCGAATCCCGTTCGTCTCCTTCCAGCCGGTGTCGTTCACGGGCCGCGACGAAGCGGTCAGCGACGAGCGCCGCACGGCGCAGCGTTACACGCTTTCGCACCTGGCGCACGACGTGAAAAACCAGACCGGCATCGGCGTGCCCGAGCGCGACTGGTTCCCCATCTCCTTCATGAGCACGTTCTCCGACTTCGCCGACCTGGTGCACGGCCCGGGCGCGAACTGGGGCCAATTGAGTTGCGGCTGCCACCCGAACTGCGGCGTCGGGATGGCCATCATGGTGGACAAGCACACCAGGGAAGCCGCGCCGGTCACAGCGTTTCTGAACGCCGACCAGCTCGCCAAGGACATCGCCCAGATTAACGATGGGGCGCGCCGCCGCAACTTTTCGATCCTCGGGGTTGCGTTGTCGCTGGTGCGGAATTACGATCCCTTCAAGTCGCCCACTCACTTTAAGCTCACCGACTTGTTACAGAAGTTCGACAAATGCTTCGGCGCAACCAAGCGCAATTACGGCAAGGTCACGGCGGACCGGACCATGGCGGACATTGAAAAACGGCGCGCCGACCGGTGGAATTTCCTGTTCCTGGCAGGTATGTGGTTCCAGGACCTGTTTAACTACGACTTCCGTCGCACCGAGCAGTGTATTATCCCTTACGCCACCCAGGAAGGCGAGATCTCGTTCTGCGC
>JBOGMR010000707.1:0-8379 GCA_050746825.1 Bryobacteraceae bacterium
CCCACGAATCTATCACTGTCATGTCGCGCACCCGGCTGGCCGGGCCACCTCCGATTCCTATAGGATGTTAGAGAGAAATGGAGTCAACCGCAATGGATCGTCGCTTTTTCTTACTAGGTTCCCTCGCTGCCCCGCTCGCCCGGAACGCTCGTGCACAGGCGGCCCCCGATGCGGTCAATACCGCCATGATCGGCGTCGGCAACCGCGGAGCCCACACCATGCGCGTCGCCTTGGACGTCCCGGGCGTCAAGGTTGTGGCGCTTTGCGATCTTAAGAACGACCGCCTCGACCAAGCCGCCAGCGCCGCCGCGCGCGACAACCCCAAGACCTACGCCGACTACCGCAAGCTGCTGGACGACAAAAACGTCCAGGCCGTGCACATCTCCACTCCGTGCGACCTTCACGTCGAGATGGCCATCGCGGCGCTGAAGGCGGGCAAGCACGTGTACCTCGAAAAGCCGGCCGGCATCACGCCGGAATCGATCGCTCAACTGGTGGGCGTGGTGAAGTCGTCGAAAACCGTGCTCACCGTAGGCCAGCAGATGCGAAGCAGCCGCCGCCTGCAGACGGTGATTCCACGCGTTCGCGACGGCATCTGCGGGAAGGTCGTGATGGTGAAGGCACAGCGCCACGCCGGCGACGACCTCGCTCACGACGGCCCGTCCGCCGACTGGTTCTTCGATGCGAAGCGCTCGGGCGACGTGATCGTCGAAATGTCCGTACACAACCTCGACATGTGCAACTGGGTGATCGGCGCTTACCCTGAGCGCGCCGCGGGTTTCGGCGGAGCGCTGGTTTGGGAAAACGACCCTCCCGGCCGGACAAACATGGACGGTTACAGCCTGACCTACGAATATTCGAACGGCGTCAAGCTGAGCTACACGCAGGTGTTCTTCCATCCGCGAGGATTGCCGAATGGCGGCCAGTATTGTCAGGTTTTCGGAACCAAAGGCGGGGTCGACCTGGACCAGGGCGTCTATTACGCGCGTGAACGCGGCGCGCAGCCCGAGAAGATCTTGGAGCAGGCGGCGCCCGAACGTGGAGACCAAGTACACATCGCGGCGTTCTACGATTGCATTCGCAAGGGCACACCGAATCCGGCGGACATTACGATCGGGGCCTCGGGCGCGCTCACCGCGATCATGGGCCGCGAGGCGATTTATCAGAAGCGGGTCGTGACGTGGAAAGAGATGGGCGTACAGCTCTAAAAAAACGACGGGAGCGGTGCGAGCTCTCGCGGACTTCACCGTAACATCGCTAATCTGACGTGGTGGTTGGTACGAGACGCCGGGTGTATACTACCTTCGCAGAGGACGCCAAGGGGATTCTAGACTCCTCAAGCTTCGATAGGGGGTTCACAATGATCCGTCAAGTCGCGTATTGCGCTGTCCTGCTTACTTTCCTGATCCAGGGCCTCTCGGCCCAGGAACTCCGCGGCAGCGTTCGAGGAACCGTCACCGATGCCTCCGGCAGCGTCGTAGCCGGCGCGCAGGTTACCTTGCGCAACGTGAACACTGCTGTCCAGACGACCCGTGAAACGAGTCCGATCGGCGATTACCTTTTCGATTTCGTCAGCCCCGGAACCTACACGCTTGCGGTCGAAATGCGAGGGTTCCGTGGATTCCTCCAGGAGAACATTCTCGTCCAAACGCGTTCGGACCTCACGGTCAACGCGAAGCTCGAACTCGGGCAAGTCACCGAAACCGTCCGTGTGTCGGAGTCGCCGGTCACCGTTCAGTTCAGCAAGACGACGATGGAGACCACGCTCGATTCCAAGATGTCGAACTCGCTCCCCATCATTCACCGGAACCCGTTCCTGCTCCTGCAACTGGACCCGCGGGTCACGTTCACGTCCACCTCGGCGGAGCAAAGCCCCTTTCATCATTGGGCCGGGTCCCGGCTGGACGTGGGAGGCGGCACTCAACTGAAGAACGACATCCTGCTGGACGGTTCGCCGAACACCTGGGGGCCGAAGACGAACTACGTTCCGACCATCGATTCCGTCTCCGAATTGAATGTCCAGCAAAACGCGACAGACGCCGAGTACGGGCACTCTGCCGGCGGCATCATTTCGGTGCAGATGAAGTCCGGCTCCAACGATTGGCACGGCTCGGCCTACTACTTTGGCCGGAACCCATTGCTCAATGCCCGCCCGGATTCGACGACGCCAACGCCGTCACTGATCCGGCATAACGTCTGGGGCGCCACCAGCGGCAATCCCATCATCAAGAACAAGCTCTTCAATTTCTTCTCCTACGAAGGACAGAACCTGCGCGAGCCCGTCAATCTCATCCGCACTTTGCCCACGGCTCTCGAGCGAGAGGGGGACTTCTCACGGACGAACTTCGTCAATGGCGCGCAGAGCGGCGTAAAACCGATCTACGATCCGTGGTCGACCCAGGTAAACGGCGCCACCGTCACCCGCACGCCGTTCGCAGGCAACGTGATCCCCAAGGCGATGATCGACCCCACTTCACAGGCCTTTCTGCGCGACATCTGGGCGCCGAACGGTCCCGGCGATGATGCCACAGGAGTGAATAACTACCGCCTTACGTTCGCGCGCGTGTACGAGTATTACAACTACACCAACCGAACCGACTGGAACATCGGCGACAAGTGGAAGGTTTTTGGCCGCATTTCCCGTTTCCACACCAACGTCGCTTCGCCGAATCCGCCCGGGACCGCGGCGGCCTCCACCGGCGGTTCGGAGCGGAATTCCCTCACCGTCGTCGGCGACGTCGTCTGGAGCGTCAACGCTACCACCGTCGCCGATTTCCGCGGCTCCTATAACAAACCCGTGGACCGCTTCATTGACCCCATCGCCGAAATCCAGGATCTGAAAGGGTTCTGGCCCAACAATCCCTCCTGGTTCGACAGCTACGCCAAAGCGCTGCCGGTGCGGTATTACCCCGGCCTCCAGCTCGGCGGGAATTTCGGTCGCGGCGGCTACTGGTATTCGGCGCCCGATTTCTGGAACTATCAGGCCAAGGTGGCCAAGAGTCTCGGCCGTCACTACGTCAAGGTCGGCGGAGAGTATCGCAGGTATCGCGGCAACTCGTCGCTCCCGGCCCCTCTCCAGTTCTTTTTCCCGGAAGCCAATACGGCCAACACTTTCGTGAACCCCAACGTGCGTTTGAGCGGACACCAGTGGGCCACGTTTCTCCTCGGCGCCATGGGCGACAATTCGCGCGCGCGCAACGTGCCCGCGCTTCTCGGGCGAAATCACTTTTACGGTTTCTACTTCCAGGACGACTTCAAGCTCTCACAGAACCTGACCCTCAACCTCGGCCTGCGCTGGGAGTACGATTCGCCTCTGGTGGATCGGGACGACCGCCTGTCGCGTTTTCTTGACCTGAACAATCCCATCCCTGAGTTCCAGGGCGCGGGCGCGCCTGTGCTGCCTTCGGCGGTGATGGCGATCCGCGGCAAAGCCCCGGCCTACAACGGCGCATGGGTCCACACCGGCAACTCGCACCCGGCCGCCTACAACTCACCCAAGAACACGTTCCTGCCTCGCGTCGGACTTGCTTACCGCCTCAACGATCGCTCCTCGGTCCGTTTCGGCTATGCCCGCTATGCGATCCAGCCGACGGTCGACATCGAAGGCGGCATCAATCTAAACGACGTCATCCCATACCCGGGCTATGGGCAGGACACGCTCATCCTGCCGACCATTCAAGGCATTCCCGGCGCTCGCTTCTCCGATCCGTTTCCGAACAATGCGAACCCGCTTACTCCTCCCGCCGAAAAGCGTCTGGGCCGCTACACCGAGCTCGGTTCCGCGGTTCAATCGATTGTCTGGAATCAGAATCTCAGCAACGCGTATAACGACCGTTTCAGTTTCAGCTTCCAGCGTCAGATCTGGGGCCAGATCGTGGTCGACGCCACCTACTTCATGAGCTACGGCTTCAATCACCGATACCTGAAGCAGCTCAACAATATCGATCCGCGCTACTCGTACGAGTTCAGGAACGCCGTCAACGCGCGCGTCGACAACCCCTTCTACCGCATCCTGACACCAGACAAGTTCCCCGGCGGTCTTCGCAATCAGCCACAACTCGCCGTCAGCGATCTCCTCCGGCCGTATCCGCACTACAACGCCGTCACGCAATGGTTTTCTGAAGGCGTCCATCGCAAGTACCAGGCGCTCCAACTGAAGGCGCAGCGCCCCTTTGTGAAGGGCTTCAATTTCCTGCTCGGCTACAACTACAGCCGCGCGCGCAATGACGAGTTTTTCGACGGCGTGGACACGTTCCTCGATAACCTCACCTTTCAGCAGTCTCCAAACGCGCGCCACAAGTTCAACGTCGGGGGCATCTACGAACTTCCCTTTGGCAAGGGGCGCAAGTTCGCCTCCAACATGCACCCGGCTGCGAACTACGTCCTTGGCGGATGGGCTGTCAGCGGCATCTGGCAAGCCATCAGTGGCGAATACCTGCGCTTCGGCGCCGCCGTGGTTGCCGGAAATCCGAAGATCGACAATCCGACGCGCGACCGCTGGTTCGACACCTCCAAGGTGACGCGTCAGCCGGACTTCACGCGGCGGTCGAACCCGCTCCTGTGGCCCGGCTTCACAGGCCCTGGGATCAACAGTCTCGATGTCACGCTGGGCAAGGAGTTTCTGATCACGGAACGTGTTGCTTTCGAGCTGAAGTTGGAGTCTTACAACCTCCCCAACTCCTTTATCGGGGCCAACCCTCAATTGAACCCGGACAACTCATTGTTCGGCCGCGTTACGGCGCAGCGCAATACTTACTACGGACGCCAGTTCCAGTACACGGGCCGCATCCGCTGGTGAATCGCGAGCGGACCTGGATCGTCCCGTCGCCCTACGTCGTCACAACTGTTGCAGCCGCGTCTCCGCATCACCGAAGCGCTCGAGCTTGACGCCCATGCGATCCATAATCGAGAGGTACAGACTGGACAACTTCCGATTCTCGTCGCCCGCTTGCAGGTAGTCCAGCGTGCGTCCTGTTTCCAGCGTGCCACCCAGGCCTCCGGCGAGCACGAGGGGTAATCTCGTATTGTCGTGCTTGCGGCCAATCCACATGTTCGACAGAAACATCAGGCACGAGTTATCGAGCACCGTGCCGTTGCCTTCCGGCATGCTATCCAGTTTGGCGGCCAGATAAGCGAGCTGGCTCAGGTGGAAACGTGAGATGCGCTCGTAACCGTCGGACTGATTGTAGTGGGACGCCGCGTGGTGCCCCTCGCGGACTTCCAGGAACGGATAGTAGAGAGCGGAAAGGTCTCGAGCCAGAAGCAGCGTGGCGACGCGAGTCTTGTCAGTCTGGAATGCGATGGCGATGATGTCGCACATCAGGCGCGTGTGCTCGCGAAAGTCTTCCGGCAGGCCATTCGCCGGCCGGTCCATCGTGAAGACAGGGCGGTTCCGTTGCTTGGCTACATCGTCCGCCTTATCCTTACTCTTCCGCATCCCCTCGACGCGTTTCTCCACTTCCCGCACGCTGGTCAGGTACTCATCCAGTTTGGCTTTGTCGTTCGAGCTGATCGCCCGGCTGAGGACTTCGGCGTCACCCTTCACACGATCGAGAATGCTCATGTTTCGAAGGCTGCCGCGGTTCTCAAAAAGGTTGTCGAAGGCCAATGAAGGGTAGACTTCATTCGGGACCGGCGAGTCCGCACTCTGCCAGGAGATGTGCGAGCTGTAGGCCATCGAGAAGTTGGTCTCATGGTAGCCGGTCATCGGCTGTTCACAAGCGAGCACGATGCTGGGCTGCGCGGTATCCTGGCCGGCACGATTGGCGATCATCTGATCCAACGTGATGCCCGCTTTGATGATCGCTCCCTTCTGAAGGTTCGCGCCGGAGAGCAAACCGCCGGTTTGCGCCGGATGAATTCCCAGACCGGTGGCCCGCTT
Organism: Bryobacteraceae bacterium; assembly: GCA_050746825.1. GTDB lineage: Bacteria > Acidobacteriota > Terriglobia > Bryobacterales > Bryobacteraceae > JBOGMR01. Next base: position 5,882 of record JBOGMR010000707.1, read on the forward strand.
GTGGAAGAGGCCGTGTATCACGTTGATCTTGTGCTTCAACGGCTCGAGCGGCGCCAGCGTCTTGCTGAGCTTCATGCCGGCGCCCGAGCCCTCCGCGCCCCAATGGTCCTCGTTCACTCCGTTACCCATGAACAGAGCCGCGAAACGCTTCGGAAAGGCTGGGGACGTGGATGCACCGAACGCCGACTCGAGCCACGGCAACGCCATGGTGACTCCGGCGCCGCGAAGAACCGCGCGGCGGGAAATGGGATTGGCGGGTTTGGGCGTTCGATTGGGCATTTTATTCACCTGTCTGTTGTTCATGGGAAGGTAAGCTTCGTCTGTTCAGAAACTGCGGGCTCGTGACGATTGTCTCCACCAGGGGACTAAAGCGATGGGCACTCGCACTCAGCGCGGTTTGCATACGATCAATTGTAAGGTCATCAGAGAGCTGGAGCGAACGGCCGAGAGCGTAGGCCAGCAATTTGCGGCTGAGATTCTCAACGAAGTCCTTCTGGCGATGCTCGCGGATGTAGGCTTCGAGACCCTCAAATCCTGATCCCTGGCTGCCGCGGGGAAAAACCACCTGGGTGTCGACGGGCCGTCCGGCAAGGTCCTTGGAACGCTTCTCACCGATTGGCCCGTAACCTTCGAACACCAGTCCGAAGGAATCAAAGCGCGCATGACAAGCGGCGCAGCTCGGATTTTCCCTGTGCTTGGCCAGCATTTCCCGCAACGGCAGATCCAATTTCGCTTCATCGCCTGGCAACTCGGGCACGGAGGCCGGCGGCGGCGGAATGGTCTCGCCCAGCACGCGGCGAGCGACCCAGTATCCTCGCTTCACTGGGCTCGTCCGCAAGCCGGGTGAGTTCTGGGTCAGAAACGCGGACATGGCTAGCAGACCGCCGCGTCCGTAGAGCCGCGCGTTGTCGACGCGAACCCACTGATCGGGACCGCCCGCGACTTCCGGCATTCCGTAGTGCCGGGCCAGAACCGGATTCACAAAGGTGTAGTTGCCATACAGCAGATCGAGGACGGAACTGTTGTTGCGGATGACGTCTTGAATCAGCCGGACCGGCTCCTGGAACATCGCCTCGCGCAGCTCATTATTGAAGCTGGGAAAGCGCTCCCGATCCACCGCGTTGTGTTCTTCAAAGCGGCGGAAATCGAGCCAGTTGCCCGCAAACTCCAGCGCCAGCCCGCGCGCGCGACTATCTTTCAGCATGCGCCGGGCCTGCGCGACAAGAACGTCAGGCTTTTGCAATTCGCCAGCCGCGGCGCGGGCGAGCAGTTCCTCGTCGGGCATGCTGGACCAAAGGAAATAACTCAACCTGCTGGCGAGGGCGTAGTTAGATAGCGGGCGGCGACCGATCGCTACTTTCACCCGCCCGCGCTCACTCTTCGGTGGATCTTCGACGAGATCGATGCGGTAGGAGAACTTGGGCGACATGAGCACGCTGACGATCGAGTCGCGCATTGCCTCTTCGTGAGTCAAGCCGCTCTTCTCCCGAAGCGACCGGTAATAGGCCAGCGTGTCATCGCGCTCCGGCTGCGCCAGTGGCCTGCGGTAGGCGCGCGCCGCGAATTTCACCAGCGCGTCGAGGTGGCGGGGCTCCGCTTCCACCCGCATGCGCTCGACCGACCGGAGCGTGTCGTTCATCCACTGGAAATGGACCCGGACTGCCTCCATCGCAATCGGATTGTCGCTCGCTTTCGCCTTGGCGAGATAGGCGTCCCGCAGTCCGAAAACGATTGCCGGGGCGCTGACTTCCTTATCCGACGGCCGCTCCGTGCCGGATTCGCGACCCCTTCCGGCAACTTCACCGCTCTGGTTGAAGTAATACTGAACCCAGGTGCGCGCCGTGTGATCGCCGATGAAGTCGAAATCATCCCAGAGCCGGTCCAGTTCCTTCTTGCCCTTCTCGTCAAGGATCAACTCCTGGAGCGGGTCATCATCGCGCCAGTACCCCATCACGTTATGGTAGCCGGCGCTCAGCAGACGTCCTTTGTCCTGCGAATCGTCCGGGAAAAAGCGTCCGCGCTCCCGGATATAGAATCCGTCAGGGAAAACAAAAGCGAATCGCGCGAATGAGGCCTCGTATCGAGCTCGCTCGGCGGCGGGAACCACCAGATCGATATCGCCGGCCCGATTCTTCAACATCAGGGCGGCCGCCCGCACCGCGGATTCCTGCCCGAGGCCAGGATATCTCGGGATTGTGGGCGCGACCGGTGGCGCGTCGGTGTCATTCCGCAGGGCCGCGCGGTCAAAATCTCTACGGTGCGTATTGAACTGGCGGAACTTCCAGTTGATCAGAGGTGGCGAGTATGCGCTCAATCCCCTCACCACGGGCGCTGCGAACTCCATCGCGGTGTGTTTGCGAATCCGAACCACGAAATCGCGCATCGCGACACTTTTCGCGCGGACCAGACCCGGCTGGTTTCCGTCCGGCGCCGGCAGAGCGCGCCACATGTCCTGAAGTTTGGCGATCGGGCCAACCTTGGCGGCCTCGGAAGTCTCC
>JBOGMR010000708.1:0-12355 GCA_050746825.1 Bryobacteraceae bacterium
ATGGTCGAGCTGGTGGATGTGAATACGGGCGCGGCGATGCGTACGGCCCCGGCGCTCGAAGGTCCGCTGGCGCGCGTGGTCGGCAACGGCACGCAGCGCGTCAACGGACGCACCATGGCGGTCGACGCGAGCGGCGCCACGGTGTATGTGCTCACCACCAGCGGGCTCAGCGTCGTTCCATTGAATCCCGTGGCGCCCGCCGATCGCCCCCTGCTCAATCCCAATGGCGTCGTGAACACGGCGAACTACTTGCCCTCGACCGCGCCTGGCGGGCTCATCTCGATTTTCGGACGCAATCTCGGATCCGGCGGCGCCGCTTCGAGTGCAACCTGGCCGACCCGCATGGGCGGCGTCTGCGTCACGCTCAACAATCAGCCGCTGCCCCTCGCGCTGACCTCCGAGACCCAGATCAACGCGCAGATCCCGCCAGAGCTTCCGGCAGGACGCTATCCATTGATCATCCGTTCGCTCGACCGGCTCGCGGCCTCGCAGATCACGCAGTTGACGGTTTCGCGATCCGCACCCGCGGTCTTCGTCAACGAAAACGGCTACGCGGCTATCTATCACGCCGACGGCCGGCCCGTGACCAAGGAACACCCCGCCAAGCGTGACGAGCAACTCGTGCTGTTCGCGACCGGGCTGGGCGCCACCAGGGGTGGCCGCGTCACCGCGGGGGCGCCCGCGCCGTCCAGTCCGCTCGCCGTCACCGAAAGAGTACAAGTCTACTTCGGCGATATCCGCTATCGCGAGGCCGAAGTCATCGTCGACTGGAGCGGGCTGCTGCCCGGCTCGGTCGGCGTCAATCAGATCAGCCTCCGCGTCCCCGGCGCCCACATCCGCGGCGAAACCCTGCCCGTCACTCTTCGCATTTCCGGAGTCACCAGTCCGACCACAGGTCCAGCGCCCCCGCGCGTCGCCGTGGATTAAAGTGTATCCGCCGCCACACATTATTCTTCGTTCATGATTCGCTCTCTGCTGAAACCCGATTTCATCCTGCGGCGTTCTACGTGTCGGGAAGGACGAAAACATGAAACCGAAATTTCTCGCAGCGGCATTCCTTCTGGTTTTGACTGGCGTCACAGCCTGCGGCGGAGGATATCGCAGCGGCTATTACGTTCGGAATGGGCCGCCACCGCCGCCTCGAGTCGTGGTTGGCGTCGCTCCCGGGCCCGGCTATGTGTGGACCGGCGGTTACTACGTCAATCGCGGACGAGGCTATTCGTGGACACCTGGCCGTTACGTCCGTCCGCCTCGTCCTCGCTCGGTCTGGATCCCCGGTTATTGGGCGTCTTCCCGCGGCGGCTACCGCTGGCATCAAGGATACTGGCGCTACTGATCGAACGGGGCCCGGATGACACGTCCCGGCCGCGCCTTACTCACGCCCCCGGCACGCCACGCTCGTCGCCAGTAAGTACCAGTTTGCTCCTCCTCGCATCCGCCGGTCATCACAGATGGTCGCGCCCCACACCGCAATTCAGCAAACCTGCGGCTCAACCGCCCCCCCCACCCGCTCACGCCGGCGCGCGGAAATACCCATCTAATTACCTATTTTTCATCAGATTTTCAGCGGGAGGTAGTACGGCCTATATTACTTACTAAAGCGTACGCTGTAGCTAGTTTACGCTATGCCCAAGGGACTTCTGAGCCACCCATCCTAGTTCAATATACGAAAAAACCTTGGGCCTAAATCTTGGTACCTTAATAGGCAATCCGATTTTAGATAGGTTTCGTAATATGGTAGCATCGATTGACCTGATCCCCCGCAGGTTTACGAGCAGGCTTTAGGTAGTTCCTGGGAGACAATATGGGCAAGCCCAGCTACGTCTCACGAGACGAGCGCGCTAGTACGGGGTGCAAGGTTGAGCACGGCTCTCCATTTCGCCGGCGCGTCCTTCCGATCGCGGAGCCTTGGGTACAACAACGGCGCGAAACAGTTGTAAACAAGTCGCGCCAGAGGAATACCTACGACCGGACTGCGGCGCAATGGGAGAGATTCGTATTCGAGCAGCCCCTGCCCACCTGGATCATCGACCCGGCAACCCTCCGCGTGACAGCGGCAAATCGCGCAGCGTCAACTGCGTTTGGCCGCTCCCGCTCGCGGCTCCGCGTCCGAATGGTGCCGTTTGGCGACGCGCTGCAGGATCTCGACCGGCAGGATTCGCTCTCCTGGCACACCGTATGTTGCCGGCATCGGAATGTGAAGGGCGAAGATCTCTTCCTGCAGATTTGCTGGCGAGCCGTGCGGCGGGGCGCGCGGCGGCTGCTTCTGTTTGTCGCCACCGATCTCACCTCGCTCAAGGATTTCCAGGAACAGAGCCACGATCAGGATACATCCCGCTACGGCGACGTGTTCGAAAACGCTCCGGACATGGTCTATACGCTCGACCTGAAGGGCCGGATTACGTCCTGGAATCCGGCGGCGCAGAAGCTCTCGGGCTATCAGCTTCGCGCGGGCGAGTCTGTAGCTGTCGCCGGCCTGTTCAAGGAGCCATCTCCCAAAATTCTCGAGCGAATCCTGTGCATGCTGGGCGGCAGCTCCCTCGGCCCTGAAGACAGGCGCATGGCCGGGGCTGACGGTGAAGAGGTGGTTGTCGAAGTACGCGAATGGCTGATCTTTAAGAATGGAGTTCCGATCGGCGTGCAGGGGATCGGCCGTGACGTGAGCGCGCGAAGGCGGGCCGACCAGGAGATTTTCCGCCTTTCCGGACGCCTGCTCGAGATGCAGGACGACGAGAGGCGCCATGTGGCGCGCGAGCTGCACGACACCACGGGGCAAAACCTGGCGGCGCTCGGATTCCGTCTCGCGTGGCTGATTCGAACCTGCGCCGGCGACAAAACGGGAATGCGCACGGAACTGTTCGAGTCCCTCAGGCTGGTCGAGCAGTGTTCAGAAGAGATTCGGACCATGTCCTATCTGCTGCATCCGCCCACGCTGGATGTGATGGGGCTGGCGTCGGCAGTGCAGTGGTATGCCGACGGGTTTTCAAGACGAAGCGGCATTGAAGTGAAGATCGAGATCGGCGCGGAACTCGGCAGGTTTCCGGTGGAGATTGAGACCACGCTGTTTCGGGTCATCCAGGAGGCGTTGACGAACATTTACCGGCACTCGGGAAGTCAAACGGCGGCACTTTGCATCGAGTGTAGCCGGAGCATGGTGGTGGTACAGATCCGCGATCGGGGGAAAGGCATTCCGGCAGGCTCGGCCCACAAGGCCCCGGCTGCCGAGAATCTGGGCGTTGGAATTGCAGGAATGCGAGAGCGGTTGCGGCAACTGAATGGCTGGCTCAGAATTCAATCCGATACTACAGGGACAACTGTAACGGCAGCAGTGCCGTTGGTTGAAGGTGAACAAAATGAGAGAGCTGAGAATTCTGGTAGCTGATGATCATGAGATCGTTCGATGCGGTTTACGGCGGCTCCTCGAGGGACAACCCGGGTGGACCGTGGTCGACGAAGCGTCGAACGGTAGCGAGGCGGTGGACAAAGCGGCGGAGCACCAACCGGATGTCGTGGTCCTCGACATCAGTATGCCTGGACTGAATGGCGTCGAGGCCACGCGGCAGATAAGAGCCGCACATCCGAATACTGAGATTCTGGTAATGACGGTACACGACTCCGAGCAGATGGCGTTGGACCTGATTTCCGCGGGCGCTCGCGGGTACCTTACCAAAGCGGACGCGGCGAACGATCTGATCGCCGCCGTGCAGGCGTTGTCCAAACACGGCACCTATTTCAATGCGCGAGTTTCAGACGTTTTGCTGAACGCTCGCGGCGCCGGCTCGTCGTGGCCGCGCCGGACGCTCACCCCGCGAGAGCGCGAGGTGTTGGGATTGCTGGCGGAAGGGAAGACGCACCGGGAAGTCGCCACGGCTCTCCGGTTGAGCGTTCGCACGGTCGATTCGCACTGCGCCAACATCATGGACAAGCTCGACCTGCATTCCTTGGGTGAACTCATCCATTACGCAATACGCCATCATATCGTCGCAGCCTGAGCGAGCCGCGCCGTCGAGGGGCTGCGGCGGCTCAGCCGCGGCCCTCACCTCGACTCGAGTAGCTTACACACTTCGTGCAGCAGCGTCTTCGGCGCCGCCAGCTTGTTCATTGCGGATATAGCACCGGGCTTTTGCGCAGGATTCACAAGGCTGCCCGGCATGAAGCCCGAGACCACAAGCATCTTGATGTCCGGCAACTCCGCGCGAATACAGCGGATCACTTCGAATCCATCGGCATCCGGCAGCTCCAGATCTAATGTGACAAGATCAAAGAAGCGATCCTCGACCGCCCACATCGCTTCGCGTCCCGTCCTGGCTTCGTTAACAAAGTAGCCAACACTCTCCAGTATCTTCCGGAACATCTTTCGAATTTGCGCGTCATCGTCTACCACCAGAATCGATGGCGCATACGGTTCCCGGACTCGCTTCTGCACCCAAACCTCATCGTAGCATCTACCGGCATTGCCAGACAGGGCGCGCCGGCGTCTCGCGCCGTCTCGCTGATTGCGCGGTTCTGCCGCGCGCCTCGGATGCAGCGGTCGCGGAAAACGGTGGGCAGGCGGTTCCGGCCGGCGGTTTCGCCTGCCAAGGCCCGAGTCGTCTTGCCAGGCTCCGGGGCGATTCCGGTCCAAATTCCCGCCGCCAGAGGCCCGAGTACGGCAATCCACCGGTCCCGGTGAGTGGACTTCCGCACCTGAGGTACCCGCATTATTACGTATGAGCGGCTTGGTTGTGAAACCTAATTCTTCATAGATATCTGAGAATTAGAACGTTGTAGTTCATCCGGGCATGCATTTATTTCGTAAGATTGGCGCAGTGCACAACTAGAGAAAGGACCAAATTGCTTCAATGAGAACAACGTTTTTGTTTCTTCTAGCCACCTCGGCAGCGCCTGGCCTGTGGGCCGATGCGTGTCCGGTTGCCACATTCACTACCTACGAATCCTTTGGCTCGGCTGGATGTACGATCGGGACCGATTACACTTTCCAGAATTTCAGCTACGTTCTCAGTGTATCGTTGCTCGCCAATTTCATCACGGCTGACGATGTCCTGGTAACACCGATCAACAGTGCGACGGACCCGGGTTTCATCTTTACGGCGGATTGGGACGCCGGCGGTATTCTCCCGAGCGCTTACGTCGGCCTCCTCCGGTTCACGGGCATTTCGACCGGAACGCCGTTCACGGCATTCGATCAGACCACGCTCCATATCGAGGGCGGCGCCAGTGGATTAGTGTCCGCGGCAACGGTAACCGAGGTCAATTGCGTCGGCGGTCTGTTGAATTTCGACCCGCTGCCGGCCTGCTTAGGCGGCGGCGTCAACGTGACCAGCGCTGCACAGCTCCTGGGAGGTCTGGGCAACGCTTCAGCAACGGCGATTTTGTCGTTCTCGCCCGACTCGCTGGTCGACGTATTCAAGGAAATCAACCTGGTGGGTGCGATCGGCGGTTCGGCCAACCTCAGCCTTGTCAGCCAGCAGTTCTCAACCGCAGGTGGCGGCGCGGCCGTACCCGAGCCGGCCACGTGGACCATGGTGTCAGCCGCCGTCGTGGGAATGTTGCTCCTCTATCGCCAGCGCCGTACCGGCCTGGCCTCGGTCAGAAGACTTCTCGACGCGCCGGTGAGATTCATTCCGGACCCGTGCGTACTCGAGGCCGAATACTCCGCCCGCGCGCTCAAGCAGCAGGACATGCCCGGCTTTCCGGATATGCTGGTCCGGCGCACCACGCAGGCCCGCGCGCTCAACGGGCATCGCTACAAGATCGTCGTGGAGCACTGCGAGCAGAGCGGCGAATTGAAGGCTGTCGTGCTCAGGGACGGCGAGGAAACCAAGCACTTCGAAGCCGCCGCCGGGGAACGCGAAGACGAACTCCGCGCGGTGGCCCATCACTGGTCGTATTGGGATGCGGGCGTCGACCACATTTGCAACCGGGACTGCTCGGACTGGATGACGGTTCACGATCAGTACCAGCCAGTCGCGAGCCTGGCGAGTCACGCATGATCGTGCCTGGCTCAACACATGCAGCAGGACGCGAGGAGGATGGGCGGAAGGCCGGCCATCCCGGCGGGGTATCGGGGCCGTGCGAGCGTACCCGAGCGCGCGCATGGGCCCGTTCCGCCAGGTACTCGGCAGAATTACCGTCCGATCCGTAATAGCCGGGGGATCTGCGCCGGTAAGGTTTCCTTCCGATTGCCGTGTTATTTAATGCACTTTATACTTACAATTCTTCGGAGCCATCGATTGATTAAGTCAACGAATATGTTTGTAAGTGAGTCCAAAAACCCGGCTATTTTCGCGGGTTCGCACTCAATAATTCGGCCGGGTCCGCTCCGTAGAAATACCGGCAGCGGGCGGAAAGGGAACACTCTCATCGAATTCGCGCTTGTCGCGGGGGTTCTGTTCGTGCTCCTTCTGGTGGTGCTGAACCTGGGTCTGTACTCGTATGCGTTCATTTCGGTGCAAAACGCGGCGCGGGTCGCGGCGGCGCGCAACGCGGGCGGACTCGAGAGCGCCGTCGATCAGGCGGCGGCGTGCGCGATGACGATCGAAGAGCTGCGCGGCCTGCCGAACCTGGGATCTTCGTTTTCCAGTTCGTGCACCGCCGCGCCCCTGAGGGTATCCAGCGTTTTGTGCAGCGGTTCGGCCGCGTGCGGGGGCTCGCCGGCGAGCGCTGATGGAGCCCCAGCCGCATTGGTCACGATCAGTTACGACGTACCGGCGGCGTTCCAATTGCCGATGCTCAGCGTCACGCAGATCACGCGGACCGCACAAATGAAAATCCGGAGTATCCCATGAAGAGATCCGCCCTGACAGAACGGCGCCACCGGCAGCGCGGAAACGCGCTGCTCGAAATGACGCTGATTTTCGTTCCGCTGATCTTCCTTTTGCTGTCGTCGGTGGAGCTGGCGCGCGCGATGTGGGCTTACCATACGCTGGCGATGTCGGTAAAGCAGGGCGCGCGGTTCGCGATCGTTCACGGCGCCAGGTGCGTCGAGGCGTCCACGGCTTGCAGGACAACGATCGGCGATCTGGCGCAAGTGGTGCAAAAATCCGCGATCGGACTCGATCCGGCCAACGTGCAATTGACTCTGGCGGCGGCCAGTCAGATCCACACTTGCGATCTGGCGGCTTGCCTGGGCCAAAATTCGCCCTGGCCCCCGGCGCCGAATAATGCCGTCGGGCTGCCGGTCACGATCAATGCACGGTACACGTTCCGGTCCGCCATGGGAATCTGGTGGCCGGGATTTGCAGCGACGTCGATTAACTTTACTGCAAAATCGACGGAAGTGATTCAGTTTTAGGATCGAGGGGGTTCGATAATGCTCAACAGAGGCGCAGATAAATCGGAACGCGGGCAAGCGTTGCTGCTGTTCGCTCTTTTCCTACCGGTCATGCTCGGTATGCTGGCGCTGGTGATCGATGCAGGCTGGAGTTACTTTGTGAAGAAGACCGCGCAAACCGCCGCGGACGCGGCGGCGATGGCCGCGGCCGCGGATGCCTTGCAGCGAATCGGATCGGAGGATTCGGCTCCGTGCGAGAAACTGACGTGCCAGACTGCGGTTCCCTGCCCCGCGAGCGGCAATCTTCAGATCGGATGCGCGTATGCGTCGGCGAACGGGTTTGCCCCGGGAGGCAGCCAGAGCGTGCAGATTGCCTCGGGCGCCGGACCGAACGCGCCCAATGTGCCCAACGTGCCGGTTGATTACTGGGTGCAAGTAACCGCCAAGCAGTCGCTGCCACAATGGTTCTCCGGCGCCGTCTCAGCCACGGGCCTCACGCCCGCCGCCAGAGCGACCGCGGCGCTTCGAAAGACGAATCTCAACGCTTCCTTATATCTGCTCAATCGCACGGATGATTGCTTCGTGTCGGCCCTCAATATCGGCCTGGTTTGTGGCGAGGATTTTCTGGCGCTGGGGAGCAACCGGGTCATTGCGCCCGGCGGCATTTACATGGCGTCCTCGAATGCCAGCGGCATCGGACTTCCCAAAATCGCCGCCGGCACGGTAATTGGTGCGCTCGACGTGGAAGCTCCGTTTACGTACTTGCTGGGCAAGGGTGGAATTCAAACCCTCGGCAGCACCAACTGGAACAGTCAGCCGGTCAACGGATTTCCGGACGGAGACGATTTCAACGATCCGATGGCCGGCAAACTGCAGCCACCGGCGCCCACCGGACTTCCGGATCATCCCGTGCCGGGCGGTGTGATCGCCGGCGGCCTGTTTGCGTCGAACGCGGTGATTTTGCCGCCCGGGAATTACTACGCCGTGACACCTTCGCTTCCGCTCGTCAGGAGCGTCCCCACGGGCTTGCCCGTCGTCGTGATCGGTCACGTGATTTTCTCGGACGGCCAGGGTACGCCTTGCGGCGGCTTCTGTAACTATGTGTTCTATGGCGGTCTCGTCACGGGCGCGCTCAGCGACGTGACCTTCAGTCCGGGACGATACGTCTTCGCCGGCGCGCAGCCGGTTGCCGGCGGACCAGGCGTTGGACTCACGGCCGGCGCGAACGCGACCATCAAGGATCGAACACCTCTGGTGAACGGCGCGGCCGGGCCTCCCAACGATGCCGGCGAAATCTTCATCTTTACCGGCAGCGACTATCCGGGCCTTGTCGTTCCGGTTGACCTGCGCGAGGCCGGGATTTCCTTTCCACAGGCCAGAGCCGGACTGCTCGGGGCCTTGAACCCATCCATCACTTTGCACGGACTGAACCGGAATCACTCCAGCCTGCCGGCGGAGCTTTTGCCGTACGCGCCGGTTCTCATCTGGCAGGATCGGGCCAACACGACGCTGAAATTCCTGGCGGACGGAAAGCTGGATCGAACTTGCGGAGGGCCGTGCAGCAACATTCTGTCGGCGCCTGGATCGCAGGAGATGATCATCGCCGCCTCGCAGCACGGGGGCCACGCCGGGACAAATCTCTACGGAACAATTTACGGCCCTCGCGGATCGTGGCTGACACTGGTGGGCCTGCTACCGGGGGACACTGTAGCAGGCCCGATGCAAATCATCACCGGCGCGCTCCAGATGACGCTGAACGCCAGACTCGATGCGCAATTGTTGGAACCGGCTCCGGTGCGATGGAGGGCTTTTCTGATTCAGTGAGAGTTGGACAGGATCAGTTCCACACCAAGGCCAATCGTCGCGATGAGCCGCCATGCGGCAGGTACGAGCGCCCGCGCCACCCAGGAGCATCGGCATTCGATCAACTGGGGAGTCTCAGGTTTCCGGCCGGGCGCCCGGCGATTCATCGTACAGTGTTTGCTGTAAGCAGTCTTCAGGTGATCCACTTATTATCGTCGTAGGGCATTTTGCCCGCGGTGCATTCCCGTTATTCCGCAATCCAGTTCAGCCAATTTTCTCGTAGTACAAGTTGCCTGGAATGTCGAGGCGAATGTGTGTCCCGGGGAACGCCTGGGAGGAAGGCTGAAATGAAAGAGCTTCAAATTGTAATTAGCGACGACCCCGAAGCCCTGCGCGGCCGTCTTCAGCGGTTGTTGAAGAGACAAGCGGCATCGTCGATCGAAGAAGAAGCGCACCGGAGCGTGCCCAGGGAGACACACAGACACAGCGTCACAGTGTTCGACGCGAGTGCGCCCAGTGTCAGGGCCGTCGATCTGCACCGGCTCCGTCGCTCCGAACCTCAGATGGCGCTTGTGGTTATGACTGTTCACGATCTGGAGCAAGTCGCGCTGGATCTGACATCGGCAGGCAATGCAGGAGCCGCCAGATCCAACGCTGCCAACCATCTGATTGCCGCGGTGCGGGCGCTTTCGCCGAAAGCCGCCGCCGGACAGGAGCTCCCGGAGCCGCCGGCCGCCCCAACCGGCGCCCGCTCCGGATCGCGCCGGCAGCTGTCTCCTCGAGAACGCGAAGTGCTGCGGTTGCTCGCCGAGGGAAGGACTCATCGCCAGGTCGCAACGCTGCTCAAGCTGAGCGTCCGCACCGTGGATTCGCATTGCGCCAACATCATGGCCAAGCTGGGCGCGCATTCGTTAAGCGAACTGGTCCGTTACGCGATTCGACACCAGATCGTGGCGGCGTAAGGCGTTCCGCAAAACTCCTCCATGGCGCGGCTCGGTATGGGCGCCGCGGCTCCTTCGGATCGATATAATATGATGAGCCGATGGAGATTAAGAAGAAGCTCCAAGAGGAGATCGCAACTCTGGAATACGAGTTGCGAAATGAGCTCCCCAAGGAAATCAAGAAGGCCCGTGAGCACGGCGATTTGAGCGAAAACGCCGAGTACCACGCCGCGAAGGAACGCCAGGGCCTGGTGAACGCTCGCCTCAACCAGCTCAAACGCCGCCTGGCAGACATGTCGATGGTGGATTTTTCCAAGATCCCGCACAATCGCGTGGGTCTGGGATCGCGCGTGGTCGTGCTCGATGTCACGAAGGACGAACAATTGACCTACCGGATCGTAACCAGCGAGGAGGCGAACGCCGGTTCGGGGTGCATTTCCACGAGTTCACCGATCGGCCGCGGCCTCATCGGAAAAGAAGTCGGCGATACGGTGAAGGTGCAGATTCCGGGCGGCGTGCGGGAACTTGAGATCGTCGAGTTGACCACGATTCACGACGCCGTCGACTAGCCATGACCTACACGGGCGCCATCGGCGCTGGCTGCGGCAAGATCATCGATCTGATCGTGCGGGCGCTTGCGCTGTCGCGGATTCACCCCAACGTTCTCACCTTCCTCGGGCTGGTCATCAACATCGTGGCCGCGTTTCTTTTCGCATCGGGCCGCTTTCGTGCGGCCGCGCTGGTGGTGATTGGCGCGGGCCTGTTCGACATGGTGGACGGGCGCGTGGCTCGTGAGACGAATCGTGTGACGCGGTTCGGCGGATTCTTCGATTCGGTGCTCGACCGCTATTCGGACCTCGCACTGCTGATGGGCTTGCTGGTTTACTACGCCTCGATCAACCGCTTCTTCTACATCGTGCTGACAGCGATTGTAATGACCGGCTCGGTGATGGTGAGCTACGCGCGCGCCCGCGCCGAAAACACGATTCCGCGCTGCAAAGTGGGATTCCTCGAGCGGCCGGAGCGAGTGGTCCTGATTATTCTCGGCGCGCTGTTCGATCGGATGGCGCCGGTGCTCTGGGTGCTGGCGGTGATGTCGAATATCACGGTGGTGCACCGCATGTTGTACACCTGGCGCGAGGCCAAGCAGCTCGAAGAGGCGCAATTGAAGCCGCCGCCGGTGAAGGCGCGGGTCTAACCCTCAGCCTTCGAGAATCACGTGCGCCATGCCGAGCTCGGAGGTGTGCGTGATCGAGAGCGCGATGGACTTGACGCCCATGCGCTCGGCGATTTTGGCGGCTTGGCCGTGCAGCTTGAGCGTCGGGCGGCCCGAGGCGAGATTGGCCACTTCAAAGTCCTGCCAGCGGACGCCTTGTTTCCAGCCGGTTCCGATGGCCTTCATGCCGGCTTCTTTGGCGGCGAAGCGTCCGGCGTAGCGCTCGAAGCGGTTTGCTCTTCGTTCCACATAGGCGATTTCGCCGGGTGTGTAGATGCGGTGCAGAAAGCGGTCGCCGTGACGCGCGATGGCTTCGCGGATGCGCCTGACCTCGGCGAGGTCGACGCCGGTGCCGAGGATCATTTCAGCTCGGTCCCGGAGGTGGTGATCGTCAGGCGGCCGTGTTTAACGCCTTTGGTGCTGATCAGCGCGTCGGCGATCTTGCGCACCGCGCCGGCTTTCCCTCGGACCACGAGCACCTCGAGGCAGTTGTCATGATCGAGGTGAACATGGAGGGTCGAGAGGATCGAGCGGTGAAAGTCGTGCTGCAAGTCGGTCAGCTTTTCGCTGAGCATGCGCACGTGATGGTCGTAGACGAGCGTGACGGTGCCGACCACGCTCGACTCCGGAGACTCCCAGGCTTTCTCGACCAGCTCGTCGCGGATCAGATCGCGAAAGGCCTCGGAGCGGTTGGTGTAGCCGCGCCCGGCGATCAGGTCGTCGAATTTTGAGAGAAGGTCAGAGTCAATCGCCACTCCGATCCGGCTGAGTTCGCTCATGGCTTGTGGTTCGATTGTACTGCACGGGGCGGAGCGAGGATGCAGTCGAGTAGATGTGAGACGCAGGATGTTACGGCGAACCATCTGCTCCGCATCTTCGGTTTATTTGGCTTCGCGGGTTTATTTGGCTTCGCGGTCTTGTCGCAGTGTGGAAGTCACGTCAAACTTCGCCGGAAACCGATGGATGGGAGCCGCCAGACGCTGACCATCGTGACTCACAGGGAAGTCGGCAAAGGCACGCAATCTACCGGCAGGCGCTGCGGTACATCCCGGAGTCCAAGCTGATGCCGCATTTCTTTACCGATTTAGGTTTTCATGGAGAAAATATGATCGACCCTAGCTC
>JBOGMR010000709.1:0-5443 GCA_050746825.1 Bryobacteraceae bacterium
AGGCACGAGTGCCCGCGCCACAAGAATGTCCAAACTCCAGGCAGGCACGAGTGCCTGCGCCACGAGAATGTCCAAACTTCAGGCAGGCACGAGTGCCTGCGCAACGAGAATGTCCAAACTCCAGTACAGGCACGAGTGCCTGCGCCACGGGGTCTACTCGAGGATGGCTTCGATTGTTAGCGGGGCGTTGCCTTCGAGGCGGTTGTTCACATAGACGTACGCCTCGCGGCGCTGCTCCCGTGAGCGCTGGATGATCTTGCGGAGCGACTCGCGCGCTTCCGGATTCGAGTCGCGGATTTCGGTGTACGGCGAGAACTCGGCCACGGCCTTCTCGTACGGACGGCCGTAGCGAAGCAACCCGCGAGCGACGACGAAGTCCGCCGTCACTGCGCCCGGAAGATCGATCTGGCGGTGCAGTTCGGGCATGCGGCTCCAGGCGTTGAATACGTGCGCGACTCTGCGGCTTCGGAGGCAATCGAAATAGGCGGGCGCCAGGAAGTGTGCGTTGCGCACTTCGACGGCGTAGCGGAACCGCGGAGGCAGCGATTCCAGGAACGGATCGAGGCGCTCCAGGAACGCTCCGACATCCGGAAAGCTCCCGGGCGAGAACCTGCCGAACTCCAGAATCAGGACGGCGGTCTTATCGCGATAAGGATCGAGCGGCTTGAGGAGCGATTCTTCCAGTAACGCCGCGTCGAGGAAAGCCGGATTCGCGACGCCCGCCTGCGCTCCGTAGCGCGCGTGGTTCGGGAACATTTTACAGGTGATTTGTTCCGGGACCTTGAAGGCGAATCGAAAGCCCGGCGGGGTCTTCGCGAAAAGCTTCTCCCAAAACTCCTTCGCCGGGAACTGATAGAAGGCGAAGTCGCCGCAGACCGTCGGAAACGTGCCGGCGTATTCGCGGAGGCACTCGGCCTCGAACAGTTTTTTCGAGAAGCGCCCGCGGGAACGGTACGACGCTTCCGAGTAGATCTGTCCGAGCCAGCCCTCGTATTTCCACGAACTGGCGCCGACGAAGACACCGTCGTGCGCGAGGGCCGCGAGCGACTCCGCCAGTTTCGCGCGATTGAATGAAGGAGACGGATCGAAGAGGCTTCCCGTCACTGCCGGGCCGCTACCAGGCTTGCGCGGTGCGGTAGCCGTACGGGTCGGCGCCCGCCTCGATCACGCCCTGGGGCGTTATGCGGATCAGCACCGGCGCTGCGCCGCTGGACCAGCGGGATCGGCTGCCGATCTTGTGGCGCCGTTCGGCCAGCTCCACGGCCACACCGGGCGCGATCCGTTCGTCCAGCAGCAGATCGCCTGGATTCATGGCGTGATTGTCGAAGCTCGAGACCAAGTGGCGCGTCTGGAAGCGCGGCGCCTCGACCGCCCCCTGCGCGTTCATCCCGAACTCTACGACATTCAGGATCACCTGCAGCAGCGACTGTTCCTGGTTGTCGCCGCCGGGCGTGGACAAAGCCAGCACGGGCGCGCCGTTTTGCAGCACGAGCGTGGGGCTCAGCGTGACACGCGGCCGTTTGCCGCCCGCGAGCTCGTTGGCGTGCCCTTCGATCAGCAGGAAGCTCTGCGCGCGCTGCGTGAGCGGAATTCCCGTGTCTCCGGCGATCACCGAGGGCATCCATCCGCCGGAGGGCGTCGAAGCGAACATCAAGCCGTCTTTGTCGATGGCATCGACGCAGGTCGTGTCGCGCGCCATCAAGGCGTCGTCGATCTTGGCCTGCAGCATCTCGACCTGGGACGGGTGCAACTGCTTCACTCCCGGCTTGACCTCGATTCTGCCCGGACGGAAATCGAAAGACGCGACTGTTCCAATCATCTTGCGGCGCTCGACGGCATACTCGCGCGAGAGCAGGCGTACCGACGGCACCGTGGCGAATTTCGGGTCGCCGTAGTAGGTGTCGCGATCCGCGTAGGCGAGTTTCAGGGCTTCGGTCAGCGTGTGAATGTACTCCGCCGAGTTCCACTTGAGCGCTTTGAGATCGTAGCCCTCGACCAGGTTAAGCGCCTCGAGCAGCGTGGGACCCTGGCTCCAAAATCCCGGCTTGTGCACCTGGTAGCCGCGATAGGTCACCGAAAGCGCCTCTTCCGGCTGCAGCCGGAACTGCGCCAGATCTTCGTACCGGAGCAGGCCGCGATTCTCTTTGCTAAACGTGTCGATCTTCTTTGCGATCTCGCCGCGATAGAAATAATCGCGCACCGCGTCAATTGCAGCGGCGCGACTGGCGCCTGCGGCGAGCGCCTTCCGCTCGGCGTCGGCCATGGAGCGCATGGTCCGCGCCAGATCCGGCTGACGGAAAAGCGATCCGGCGGGCGGAACTCGTCCCTCGGGCATGAACACGCGCCGGGACGAAGGCCACAGCTCGAAGAACCGGCGCCCACGCTCGATACTCTGCGAGCGAGTTTCGTCGATGGGCGAACCGTCGGCGTGCTCGATCGCGGGCGCGATGACTTCGGCGAACGATTTGCTGCCGTACTCGCGCAAAGCGACCAGGCCCGCTTCCACCATGCCCGGCACAAGCGCCGGCATCAGACCCGCCACTGGAATGATTCCCTTGAGTCCCATCTGCTCGGGCGGGGACAGAATCTCACCCGGAACCAGACGACGTTGGCGGAAGAACTCGGAACTGGCGGCCTTCGGCATGGTGCCGACGCCGGCGATCGAATGCACCTTGCCGTCGCGCGTGCGGATCAGAATCGGGGCCTCGCCACCGAAACCGAAGTGCGAGTATTCGACCACCGAAGCGGTGAACATTGCAGCGACACCGGCATCGATGGCGTTGCCGCCTTTCCAGTAGAGGCGCATGCCGGCCTGGGCCGCGGCGTCGCTTCCGGTGGCGATCGCGCCGCGAGTGCCGCGCACCGCATGGCGCGCGGGCCGGTCCCCCTCCTTCCGCTGCGCAACCGCTGTACCTGTAATGTATGCGACCGCCAACAGGGTAGTTACTAGGGTTAGCTTCTTCATGCACGAACCTGGCTTTCTTATTCTAGCAGTCCTTGTGTGGGGCCCAATGTGAAACGTGGTGTGTCCGTTTTCGGGATTGGGTTCGTTTGGCATTTCTTGTCAAGGCGCGACTATCTGATGCGGAATGTGAGGGCTATCATCAGGCCGCGGTGGAAGCTGCGCACCAGCGGGAGCGGATCCTGGAGGCCGGCGGGGACTTTATCGCCGATTTGGAATCCGCCGGCCAGCGCGGGAACGCGAGCTGCGTGGAAACCCGCGGTGACGAGCATGAGGTTATGAAGAAGCGAGATCGAAGGCCCGGCGACGAACTCGGGCTCTCCACCGCCGCGGGCGCCGACGACGAGGCCCGCGCTGAGCGCCAGTCCGGCGCTGCCACGTCCCCAAACGCGGCCGCTCAGCGCGACCACTCCGGATGGCTTGAAGGTCGAATTACTGGTGTAGGCGAAACGATTCGCCAGGACACCGCCGGAGTCGCCGAGCGAAATCTGGCGCGCGATCTGCCGGTCGGGCACGCTGCTGAAGCCGAGACCCGCGGTGAGGGCCAGGCGGCTCTCGCCGGTGTGCAGTTCGACGTTCTGAATTAATTCTTCGCGCGGGTCTGGAGAGCGCAGGTTGCTGCGGAACAAGCCGATGGTGACAATCGAGGCGCCGCCGGCCGTTTGCGGATACCGTATCTCGAGGAACGGAGTGCCCGGCGCGAGGTAGCGCTTGAGGAGCGCGGCGAGCTGGCCGAACGAGGCCTGGCGCGCCTGGTAGGCCGCTTCGAGCTCCTCCATTCGAGCGGCAAAGACGGCCGCGTCCTGCTTCAGATTCTGAAGAATCAACGCGTCGATGCAGGGAGCGATCAGCGAATCGACATCTTTGCGGAAGGCGCGAACTCTGCTCGCGAGGTCTGAGACGGACAGCATCGGCAGCAGATCGCGCGCAGCGACATCGAGCTCTGCGACGCGCGAGCATTCGATGGAGTCGCCGTCCGTGGCCGCAAGGAAGCGGTTATACAGATCGGGCGTCCTGACTCGCGCGTTGAGCTGGTCGACGAGGGCGCGATCTTCGGCGATCAGCGCGTTCACTTTGCGGGCCTCAGGACACGTGTCGAGATCGCGCGGCTGCGCTGCCGGCCCGATCAGGCTCGTGATCAATGAACCGAAGCCGGCGGAAATCAAATGCAGGAATGAGCCGATTACGGCTTCCTCTTTCGACTGAGTCCGCAGGTCGATGCGATATCTGTATTTGAACGGATTCTGATTGGCGACGATGACCTGCACCTGGTCCCTGGCGGCGAGGCGAGTTCCGCCGTCCAGAATCTGTCCTGTGTTTGCGTCGAGCACCACGTGCGCGTCGAGCATGTCGACGGCGCGCCAGTCGCACACACGGGTCTGCGCGGCGGCAGTCCGGGCCAGCCCCGCGAGCAGGCACACTGCGGCCGGGAGCTTCCGATGAATGAACATAGAGTTTCTCCGAAGGAAAGAAGGGATGTGCCGGGAGGCGTCTTTCCACTTTGATTTTTGCATGGCGCCGGGACGATTCCGGGCGTCACGCGAGACAAGTTGATGAAAAGACGGCGAATATTTTCTGCGTTTGGCCGTCACCGTAAAGCGGGCTGTCAGGGATCACCAAAATGTTTGCGGAAAAGGCGGCCCGCTCGCCGCCGAAGCCTGCTTCACCTTCGTCACAACTTTGCCAGCCGTACGATCGCGCCGTGGTATAAGGCCAGCGTGCTTGCGCGCCTGCCGAAGGTACGGCCGCAGCTCCGGCCGGTCCAAGCCGGACAGCGTCTTCAGGGTGATGTGACGCATGGCCTTGCCGGTTCCTTTGAGGACTCCGGCCGGATCATCCAAGTCCGTGCCGCGCGGGAAGCCGAGGTTTACATGCCGCGCAAACACGCCGATGTTGCAGACGCCGTCCGCGATGACTCGTTCGGTCGCGCCATACAACAGGACAACCTTCGAGCGCATCTCGAAGATGTACTCATGACACGGCGCCATCTCCTCATGGACCATCTTCCGAAGGCCCAGGGCAAGCGATTGGATGGCGGGATCGTACCCGCGGAGAAAGTCGAGCAACTCGCGCGGCGTTTGCATTCTGCCACCCTCCTCGCCGGGCTCAGATTCCAGCGATCAGATTCAGTCGACAATTGCCTGATAAAACAGAGTCGAAAACAGTTCCATCACGGGCCGGTCCAACGGCATGTATTGGAAGAAGACCAGAGATACGGTGCGCTCCTTGGGATCCATGCGGAAGTAGGTGGTTGCGGCTCCATCCCATCCGAACTGGCCGGGCGAACCCGGGGCGTTGCCCTTGGCGAGATCCAAGCGGACAGAGCCGCCGAGACCGAACCCATAGGCGCCGGTCCCGCCGGTATGCGGCACCGCAAGATGATTCAGATGATTCACCGTCATCAGCTCCGCGGTTTTGCGGCTGAGCAGACGCACACAGGTGCGCGACATAAGAGTGGTCGCACGGCGGATCGGTCCGAGG
>JBOGMR010000710.1:0-3568 GCA_050746825.1 Bryobacteraceae bacterium
ACTCCTGCGTTGTCAACGTAGACCTTCGCGGGCGAAGCGACGGGCGCGGTGATTGGCGTCGGCACAGCGCTGGCGGATGCCGTAGCGTTCGGGCAGGATGTGGCGAAGCGGATCGGGGCGAAGGGGCGGAGGAGATGAAGTGAGGAGTGGTTTGGCGACTTCTCGTTCCTGTGGATTGCTTCCCGATGGCGACTATCCTGAATTCTATCGGTGAACGCTACGCGTCAGGGAAGACTTAACGAAGAAAGCGCCTAAACCATGCAATTGCCCGGGCGTCTCGATCCTGTCTATTAGCAGCCACCTCGTGCACATCACCCGCGTAGACGACAAGTTCGAAAGGCTTCTTCAGCCTGGAAAATTTCGTAGCGAACTCGAGAGCTTCGGTTACAGGCACCTCCTGGTCTTCGGTGCCGTGGAGGATCAACAAAGGTGCGTTGACCTCCTCGGGCCAGTTCATGACCGACCGTTCCTGTAATGTGGCGATTCCTCGCGCTGGGTAGTCCGGGATCAACTTCACGGCTTTGTCTAGCATGCCAGGGGCTCGTGAACCGAAGGCCGCAATGTCGTAAACTGCGCCAACGACAACGGCCGCCCGAATAGGAACGTTCCGTTTCATCGAAAGAAAAGTCATCATTCCGCCACGTGATACGCCGTACATGAACACATTCGTCGCGTCAGCGTAGGGCAAAGATCTCGCTGTTTCCACGAGATTTGCAACATCTTCGAGATCGGCACCGCCGAGTTGCTCACGCCCCTCTCCGCCGTCGTTACCTCGATATTGAGATGCGAGGACAACGAAACCCGCCTCTGCGAGGCGAGTGAGATCAACGAGGTTGAATGGTTGGATCTTCCCAATGTCGAGAAAACCTCCCCGGTTGAAAATGATCACGGGCAGTCGATTCGGCCCGAGGTCCCGAGGACGGACGAGGAATCCGACGACCTTCAATCCCGAGCTCCTGTAAATGATCCTTGAGCACTCGGTCCGAGGAGAGGATTGCGCATGTTGGTAGTCGCTCCTGGTATAGAAGCGCTTTGTGAATTTCGACTGCTCTTCGTAGGAACCAAATGCGCAGGACTCCTGCTGAATGATCGCGCCGGGCGATTCGCTGACCGGTTGAGCACACGCAACGGGAAGCAACAACAACGTGGCTAGTCCACTGGCCCATGACGCAAGATATCTCATGCTCGACTATTACGCTGACGACTCCCAAATGTTCCATTTTGGCCTAGAAATTCCTATGGATGGGCTGGCGGGGGGATAGAACTTGCCTTGTCGCCAAGGGGCGACTGATCGCCTGGGGCCTGTCTCCGGACACAGATGCTCGCCCCCACTCTCGTCACGGAGGATCTATTCGGAACGCCACCACAACGCTCTGAACATGATTCGAAGGAGCAAAGCGGGCACCCGTCTTGCTAACCCGTTCCCGGCTGCCCGGGCGGTAGCTTCGTCTTGCCTCCTCCATTAGCCTTCGCTCGTCACTGCTTCGAAACTGCTGAATCGTGGTTCGGCCTTTGTTCCTGGTAGGCCGCCACAGCGCTGAGAAATCCAATTTGACGGTTGTTTCTCGTTCCTGTGGATTGCTTCCGGACGGCTGACGATCCGCTCGGAGGAGCCGCTTTCCGGAACCGAACCGACAGTACGGAAAGCGCGACGACAATGATGCGTCGGTCTCGCGACGGCTCTGAAGTGACGAAGGAATTCGTGAATTTGGTCTTGTCTCACTAGCGGAAGTTCTCCACCAGCATGATGTCGCTTTCGACGCGGTCGATCTGGTTGTGGAGAATCCAGCGCAGATCGCGCGAAACGGCGAGGTGGTTACTGGCCGTTTCGAGCCTTGTGCCTTTGGGTAGTACGCCGATGGGAGAAACAGCACGTGTGGAGAATCGGAAGAACTGGATCACTGGACCGGATTCGAAAAAGGTGAAAAAAGCAATCCCTTCGGGGTTGATGGACCAACCGCCCTGCGCGGGTCCGTCAATAGCGAGGATTTCCTCGCCGCCCGTGGCCGGGACTCGCCAAATGCCGCGAGCGGGCGACGGTTTGGCGTAGTAGACGAACTTGCCATCAAAGGACTCGAATGCCTCACGGCCTCCATGCCGGGTGACCTGAACAGGCGCGCCGGAGTCAACCGGCGCCTTCCATACCTGCCATTCCCTGCTGCGGTTTGAGCCAAAGTAAACCCAGCGGCCGTCCATAGACCAACTTGGACGGACATCCTCGGAAGGCTCGGATGTGAGACGCCGGAGAAACCCACCCTCGACCGCGACGAGGAAGATGTCGCGGTGGCCGTCCTTCGAGCAGTCAAATGCTATCCAGCGGCCATCGGGCGACCATCGCGGACTGCCGAGGGTTGCCCCGTTCATCGCGGTTGCCGGCGCCGCGCGTGAGCCGTCGTTTTCGACAATCCAGACCTCTTCGGCGCCGGAGCGGGAAGAGACAAAAGCGATGCGGCGACCATCGGGAGAATACTGCGCGGCCGTGTCTCGCCTTGTGGAAGCGACGAGCTGGACCGCGGCGCCGGTGCCAGGCGGTACGGATCGACGCCAGATGTTGACGTCAGTAACGGATTGCTGGAACGCGAGCCGGCCTGCCCGGGAGATCGCGGGAGCGGCCGCGTCATCACTTACCGAACCGAGCCGCTCGGGTGTTCCGTTTCTCGATCGATTGTCGACCGAGATGCGGTGCAGACCGCGGCTGCCTGCGATGTTTGCGGAAAAGACGATGCTGCTGCCGTCCCGTGTCCAGGCAAGGCCGGAGATATATTCTGCCTTGTTGGTCAGGTGCTGGAGCTCTCCCGAGGGGCGGCCCTGGGAGTCCAGCGCTTGCATGCAGAGGATCTCGTGGGACGTTCCGTGGCGGCGGGCAAATGCCAGCCTGCGGCCATCAGGCGAAAGAACCGGATTGCCGTCCCAATAAGACGCATCGCCCGGTGTGGTCATCCTGCGCTTCTCGCCGGTCTCGAGCGAAAGCATGAACACGCTGACTGGTTCGAGAGGCGACGTACGGTCGGTCAGAGCGAGCCATTTGCCGTCGGCAGACCAAGTTACCGCTCCATCCGCATAAAACTGTTGACGATAACCGGTCGCCACGCGGCGCTCGAGACCGCCGCCCAAGGCGGGGACTATCCAAATCTCGCCCTGCTCACCTTGGGTTTCCCGATAGAAAGCGATCTGTTTGCCGTCGTGAGACCACGCAGGAAAGCGGTCCGGAGCGGGATCAGTGGTGAGCCGCAGGGGCCCGCCGGCGTCAATTAGCTTGACATAGATATCGAGGTTGTCACCCCTCTCGCCATCCCATGAGAATGCGATTTGGTTGCCGTCAGGGGAGAACGTCGGGTGGTACTCGTTGCCGGCGAAGCTTGTGAACGGTACGACGCGCGGCGGCTGGGATGGTTCGGAGGTGCCAGTCGCGAACCGAACCCACGCCGCAGCGCCGACGGCCACCAGAGCAAGTGCGGCAACCGGAATCCGATGCCGACGACGAGCATGCGCGACAATCGAGGCTGCCGAGCCGGACTCGGTTTCCTCCTTCAAGTCGACAAGTGCGTTGCGCAAGTCGGCCATAGAC
>JBOGMR010000711.1:0-3418 GCA_050746825.1 Bryobacteraceae bacterium
ACTCTGATCCGCTCTTACGACCAAAGTGTGCTCGGCTTGGCGACCAACCTCTTGCGCTCGACCGAGGATGCGCGCGATGTGTATCAGGAGGCGTTCCTGCGGGTGTACAAGAACATTCATACATTCCGGTTCGATTGCAGCTTTCATACCTGGCTGTACCGCATCGTGACCAACATCTGCTTTGACTTGCTGCGGAAGCGGAAGATCCGGAAGGAGGAGCCGGCGGTAATGGAAACCGGTGAGGGCGCAGTGGACCGGACTTATGTTGTGGAGGAAGAGCGGGCGGCGGGCGATCCGGAGCGGAACCTCTATAACCGGCAACTCGGCAGCCGCATTCAGGACGCTCTGGGAGAGCTGACGCCCCGTGAGCGCATGGTATTTGAGCTGCGGCACTTCCAGGGAATGCGATTGCGAATGATTGGAGAAGTACTGGGAACCAGCGAAGAAGCGGCGAAGAACTGCCTGTTTCGCGCAACGCAGAAGATGCGTGCGGTGTTGGGAGATTTCACATGAAGTGTGAGTTCGTCATAGAAGCGATCCCGCTCTACTTGTACGGCGAGTTGGCGGGTGAGCAGGAAGAAGCGATCGAAGCGCACGTTCACGACTGCCAGGCGTGCCGGCGGGAGATGGAGGGGCACAGGGCGCTACATCAGAACTTCGACCGCGAGGCGCTGGCGCCGTCGGCGGTCCTGCTGGCGGATTGCCGCCGGGAGTTGCGCGAGAGTTTACAGGCCGAGCGTGGTCCAGGCCGGGCAGGTTGGCTGTCCGATCTCAAGCGGGACATCCGGGGAACCTGGTGGCTGTCGCTGCGTCCGCTGGGCGCTCTGGCGCTGGTGGCTCTGGGATTTTTCGGCAATCAGATCATGACGCGCAGCCGGGTTCCGTTGGACCGGACCAACGGCGGAACGATCGCTGCCGGAATCGCGCCCGGAGTGGAGCCGGTGTTTTCGGCCGTGCGGTCGGTACAGCCGGATTCCTCCGGCCGCGTGCATATCGCGCTCGATGAGACGCGGCGCCGGAACATTGTCGGAAAGCCGGATGACGAGAACATCGCGCGGTTGTTGCTGACCGCGGTCCGGGATGAAGCCAATGTGGGTCTGCGCGTGGAGTCGGTCGAAATGTTGAAGCGGCTGCCGCCGACTGCGGAAGTACGGCAGGCTCTGCTGGTGGCATTGCGCCAGGATTCGAATCCGGGTGTGCGGCTGAAAGCGCTCGATGCACTCAAGGAAATGGGCTCGGATCCGGACGTGCGCAAGACGCTCGCGCAAGTTCTTCTGAGCGACACGAATCCGGGCGTGAGGATTCAGGCAATCGATCTGCTGGTGTCGCACCGCGATGCCGCGCTGGTGGGCGTATTGCAAAACCTGGTTTCGCGTGAGGACAACAACTACGTGCGGCTGCGCTGCAAGACCGCGCTCGAGGAGATGAATGCGTCCGTGGGCACTTTCTAATCGGGGCGGGCCATTCGTCAGGCGCTCCGCGGCCATCAGGCTCGCGATGGTGATGCTGCTGGCCGGGTCGCTCGGTGCGTGGCAGGAATCGCTGACGCGCGAGGGAAGTTACTGGGTGCAGACGGTCACCGGGACCGTGGCCACGCCGCCGTCGGGCAAACTGCGCATATCCACGCGTGGAAAGGTGGCGGCGGCGGGAGGGCCCGAGCAGGTAATCCGCTACAGCTTCGTCAAACGCGTGAAGGCGCGCAATGAGGCGGAAGCGCGGCGCCGGTTGGGCAAGTTCGTGATCAGGAGTTCGCGCGCGGGCGACTGGGGTGTGCTTTCCGTGGCGCATGAAAGCGAGACGTCGATTCAGTCGGAGCTGCAGGTGAAGGCGCCGCGCGGCTTGAGGGACATGATCGTCGAAACGCACGGCGGATCGGTGACTGCGGTGGATCTGGCGGGAAATCTTCAGGCACAGACGGGAGGCGGGCCGATCCACGTGGACAAGCTCGGCCGCGATGTGGTGGCGATAACAGCGGGCGGTGAAATTGTTTTGGGGTCGATCGGAGGCTCGGCGATTTGCAAGTCGGCGGGAGGCCCCATACGGGCCGCCAGCATTCGCGGCGAAGCGCGGTTGTCGACGGCCGGCGGCGATATCGTGGCGCTGGAGGTCGGCGGCAACGTGCACGCGTCGACGGCGGGCGGCAGCATCCAGATCGCCAAGGCGGGCGGGATGGTGGCTGTGAATACGGCCGGCGGCAAGATCGATATCGGGAGCGCGCGCGGAATGGTGACCGCGGAAAGCATGGGAGGGCCGATCGAGGTGGGGTCCGCGATCGGCGTGCTGTGCGAGAGCGGCGGCGGCGCGATCCGGCTGACCAATGTCACCGGAAGTCTGCGGGCCTCGACCGCGGTCGGCAACATCATCGCGCAACTGCTGGCGGGTGCGGCCATCGCAGATTCGTCTTTGTCGACCGGGCAAGGTGACATTACGGTTTATGTGCCGTCCAATTTACGGATAACAATTCAGGCGCAAAATGAGTCCGCGCAGAGTTTGCGAAGAATTGTCTCCGATTTTCCGGCGTTGAGGGTGCGGCGGGACGGGCCGGTCGTGGTTGCGGAGGGCGACCTGAACGGCGGAGGGCCCCTGCTGCGGCTTTCGAGCGCTGGGGGTACGATCTACATCAAGCGGCAGCCTTAACGGCGGGCCGCGGAGTGGTGGCGAGCGTGAGTCGGCCGATGCGGGTCCGGGTGTCAGGTCCAGGCTGGGATGCCGCGGCACGGAGCCGCGCACGTCCTGCGCACCGCTTCCGGGGCAATGCGCCCAGTCGCGCGGAAAGGGAAGGGTTGAACGAAATGAAACAGTTGAGAGTAACGTGCGGCGTCTGGCTTGTGCTCGGTGGATTGACGGTGACGGCGATGTATGGGCAGCGTGCATCCACGCCGCGCCCGGCGGCGACGACCGTGTTGCGGTTTCAGGCGCCGAGTTTTCTTGGTGTGGCGGTCATGGATGTCGATTCCGAGCGCGCCAAGGCGCTCGGGCTGAAGGAAGAGCGCGGCGTCGAAGTCAAGAGCGTCGAAGACGACAGCCCGGCGGCCAAGGCGGGAATCAAAGAAGGCGACGTCGTGCTTGAATACAACGGGCAGCGCGTCGACGGAACCGAGCAGTTCATGCGGCTGGTACGGGAGACGCCGGCGGGCCGCCAGGCTAAAGTTACGGTGTGGCGGGGCGGAGCAACGCAAACTCTGACGGCGACGATCGGGTCGCGCACCGGACAGCATTTCGATAGGGATTCGTTCGCGATTGCGATTCCACGGCCGCCTGAAATCCGGCTGGATCTTCCTCGCCCGTTTACTTCGTGGCGCAGCTCGACGTTGGGTATCGAGAGTGAATCTCTCGGCTCGCAGCTCGCCGAATATTTCGGCGTGAAGGAAGGGGCGCTGGTCCGGGCGGTGACGAAGGGTTCGGCGGCGGATAAGGG
>JBOGMR010000712.1:0-4419 GCA_050746825.1 Bryobacteraceae bacterium
CCCCTACACGACGCCTCTGCGCACCGCGCCGATGGATGCGCCGAAGTTCGCGAGCGCGGATCTTGCGGCGGACCTCAAAGCGATTCTCGCATCGCCCGACATCTGCTCGAAGCGCTGGATTTGGCAGCAATACGATCACACCGTGCGAACGAACACGGTAGCCGGTCCGGGCGGCGACGCGGCTATCGTGAGGATCAAGGAAACCGGCGCGTCGGTGGCGATGTCGCTCGACGGCAACGGCCGCTACGGGTACCTCTCGCCGCGGGAAGGCGCGCGTCTCAGCGTGGCCGAGTGTTGCCGCAATCTCTCGACCGTAGGCGCGCAGCCGGTCGCTGCCACGAACAACCTGAACTTCGGCAATCCCGAGCGGCCCGAAATTATGGCGCAGCTCGTCGAGTCCATCGAGGGGATGGCCGAGGCGTGCCGCTTTTTCGAGACGCCCATCACGGGCGGCAACGTCAGCCTCTACAACGAGACACTGGGCGATGGAATTTACCCGACGCCTGTGCTGGGCGTCGTGGGGCTCATGAAAACCGCGCTGCCGGTGACGATCGATTTCAAGCGCGAGGGCCGGACGGTGATGCTGATCGGCGGCCCGGGGACTTGCGATCCCGTTCGCTTCGGCGGCACGCAATATGCGAAGGTCATCCTGAAGCAGCTCTGGGGACTGCCGCCGGCTCTCGATATGGACTACGAAAAGCGCGTGCAGGCCGCCACGCGTGAAATCGTAACCACAGGCCTGGCCGAATCGGCGCACGATTTGAGCGATGGAGGCCTCGCCGTTGCGCTCGCCGAGAGTTCGTTCGGACCCGCGGAAGTCGGCGCCGCGATCGAGCTCAACTCGGACCTCGCGCCCGAGCTGTTGCTGTTCCACGAAGGGCCGTCGCGGATTCTGATTTCGACCGCCGAGCCCGAGCGCGCCGCCGCGATCGCGGCCGCCCACGGCATCGAGGCTCTCCGCCTGGGCGATACTAAAAGTGGAGACTTGGAAATCCGCAATCGGGGGCGCCTGCTGGTGAGCGGTTCGATCGGGGAGTTGAAACAGGGCTGGGAGAAATCCCTCGAATCCTATGTTCGATAAGTTTCGCGAAGAGTGCGGCGTCTTCGCCATCTACGGGCATCCCGAGGCGGCCAAGCTCAGTTACCTCGGCCTCTACGCGCTGCAGCATAGGGGCCAGGAGAGTGCGGGAATCGCTATCAGCGACGGGCGCGAGATCCGCTGCCACAAATCGATGGGGCACGTGGCCGAGATCTTCACCCCGCCGGTGCTGGCTGAGCTGCCCGGTGACCTGGGGATCGGGCACACGCGTTACTCGACGGCGGGCGATACGGTGCTGCTTAACGCACAGCCGTTTTCGGTGGCCTGCAACAAGGGCCGCATCGCGGTGGCGCACAACGGCAACATCACCAACGCGATCGAGCTCCGCGCGGAGCTGGAGCGGGAAGGGTCGATCTTCCAGGCGTCCAGCGACACCGAAGTGATCCTGCACCTGGTCGCGCGGTCGCGCGAGCGCACGCTGGCCGGTGCGTTGCGCGAAGCGATGCTGCAGCTCGAAGGCGCATTTTCACTGGTGTTTCTGGCCGGCGACCGGATCATCGTTGCACGGGATCCCCACGGATTCCGGCCGCTGGCAATGGGCCAGATGGAGCTGTCGGGCGGCAAAATCTGCTACGTGTTCGCGTCGGAGACTTGCGCATTCGACCTGATCAGCGCGGTGTATCTGAATGACGTCGAGCCGGGCGAGATGGTGATCGTCGGCCCGGAGGGTGTGACGCGCGAGCGATTTGCGCCCGTGGGCGACAAGGCGCAGTGCGTATTCGAGCACGTGTACTTCTCGCGCCCCGATTCCATCGTGTTCGGCCGGCCTGTGCAGGAGTCGCGCGAGATGCTGGGTCGCCTGCTCGCGCGCGAGCATCCGGCCGATGCCGATCTGGTCGTCCCGGTGCCGGACTCCGGTGTGGCCGCCGCGCTCGGGTATTCGGCCGAATCCGGTCTGCCGTTCCGGCAGGCTCTCATCCGGAATCACTACGTGGGCCGGACGTTCATCGAGCCGTCGCAGGCCATTCGCGACTTCGGCGTCAAGCTGAAATTGAACCCGATCCGGCACCTGTTGGATGGCAAGAGCGTCGTGCTCGTCGACGATTCGATCGTGCGCGGAACCACGAGCCGCAAGATCGTGCGCATGGTGCGCCAGGCCGGCGCCCGCGAAGTGCACCTGCGTGTCTCGTGCCCGCCGACGATTTCACCCTGTTTCTACGGCGTCGATACGCCCGTCAAAAGCGAGCTGATCGCCGCCAATCACAGCGTCGAGGAGATCCGCAAGTTCGTGGAAGCCGACACCCTGGGCTACCTCTCGATGGCCTCGCTGCGCGAAGCGGTAGGCGACTCCCGGCACGAGTTCTGCTACGCCTGCTACAGCGGAAATTATCCCACCGAGCTGGTGAACATCGAAGAGCTGATGCGGCCCAGGACGCGCCGGACGTAGGATCACGCCCGTGCTCGAGCTCGTGAATCCTGAGCTCCTGCGCAACCAGTCACATCTCCGGCGCCAGTTCGAGACTACACCTCCGTTCCCGCATCTGGTCATCGACGGATTTCTCGATCCCGAGTTTGCCGCACGCTGGCCCGCGAGTTTCCTTCGTTCGACGCATCGCGCGCCGTCAACGAGCTCGGCCAGGTGGGCCGCAAAGCCGTCTTTCAGAACGTGCGCGAGCTCGGCGCGGCCTTCGAGCGATTCGATCGCCTCATGCAATCGCCCGAATTTCTCGACCTGGCCAGCGCGCTCACCGGAATTCCGAAGCTGCTCTACGACCCGGAATACGCCGGCGGCGGCGCGCACGAGAACCTCAGCGGCCAGGACCTCGATCCGCACGTCGACTTCAATTTTCATCCGCGCACACAACTGCACCGGCGGCTGAACCTGATCGTCTTTCTGAACCCCGAGTGGGACCAGGACTGGGGCGGCGCGCTCGAGCTTCACACCGGCCCCACGCTGCCCGCTGAAGAAAACCTCATCCGGAAAGTTGTGCCCCTCGAAAACCGCTGCATCATCTTCGAAACCTCCGAACGCTCGTGGCACGGATTTCCTCGCATCGAGTCGCCCGGCCCTTCCCGCCGTTCCATCGCTGTCTATTTCTATACGAAGACTCGCCCCGCGGGACAGACCGCGCCGAGCCACGGCACGTTCTATCAGCCCCGCCTTCTGCCGGAGCACTTTGCGCCGGGGCGCGTGCTGACCGATGAGGACGTGCATCTCCTGAAGGTCTTGCTTGAGCGCCGCGACACCCAAATCCGCTTCCAGCACCAGCGTGAGCTCGACTTCGCACGAATCGCGCAATCGCCCACCTACCGTCTCGTCCGTCTCCTGACCTGGCCTCTCCGAATCCTCCTCCGCCGTTGACCTCGTGGCGCAGGCGCTCGTGCCTGCCGCGCCGAGACTCGTCTCGGCGCTTGCTGCGGCAAACCGTGAGGCACGCCGTGAGCCAGCAAACTTCCAGCGAATGATACACTCGTTCGAGGAGCTGACGAATGAAGAAGCCGATGTTGCTGCTGCTATTCGGAGTGGGCGCCGCCCTTCTAACTCCCGCGGTCGCCCAAAGCGCCGACAAGAACGAGCCCGTCCAGCGCCTCGAGGAGGCTGCCATCGTATTCGAAGAGATCATGGGGACTCCCGACAAAGGCATCCCGCAGGACCTGCTCGACAAATCACACTGCATCGTGATCGTCCCGAATTTGAAAAAGGCGGGATTCATTCTCGGCGCCAAATACGGAAAAGGCTATCTTTCGTGCCGCCAGAAGGACGGATCCGGATGGACCGCACCCGGCACAATCCGCATCGAGGGCGGAAGCGTCGGCCTGCAGATCGGCGTCTCCGGAACCGACGTCATCATGCTGGTCATGAACGCGCGCGGCGCCAACAAGCTCCTGTCGAGCAAGTTCACGCTCGGCGGGGAAGGCGAAGTAGCAGCCGGTCCGGTCGGACGTAGCGCGACCGCTCAGACCGACGCGGCCATGCGCGCTGAGATTCTTTCGTGGTCCCGATCGCGCGGCCTGTTCGCAGGAATCTCACTCCAGGGCGCGACGCTGCGCCAGGACCTCGACGACAATCGCACCCTCTACGGGAAAAAGATCGAGAACAAGGAAGTCGTACAATCGGGAATCGCGCCACCGGCTGCCGCGGCGAAGCTGATGTCGCTGCTGAACAAGTATTCGCTCAAACAGAACAAGTAAGGAGGCTCTATGAACTCCGCCCCTCACACGCGGCAGCTTTGGCTGCCCGCCCTGGTGGTGTCGACGCCGCTGCTGTTCGGCGCCGAGAGCGCTTCCAAGCTCTCCTATGACGAGATGGAGCGGTTTCTCACAACCGCCAAAATCGTCACCGTCAAGACGCTCAGCACCGGCGTCACCCAGTCCCAGCG
>JBOGMR010000713.1:0-4795 GCA_050746825.1 Bryobacteraceae bacterium
CCTGTGGTGGGCTTGGGCATGGCCGGTATCCGCGACTTTATTTCTGCGTTGAAGGCCGGCTCGGCGCCTGCGCCGCTGGCGCCGCTGGCCCCTGCAGCCCGGCGCTCTCTGGCATATGGCAGCTCGCAGAGCGGCCGGTTCTTGCGGACATTTCTATATCAGGGTTTCAATCGCGACGAGCAGGGGCGCCGGGTTTTCGATGGCGTTTGGGCGAACGTCGCCGGCGCCGGACGCGGCAATTTCAACCATCAGTTCGCGCAGCCCTCGCGCGACGCGCGGCCGTTCTTCAACTTCTACTACGCGACGGACATCTTCCCGTTCACGGATCTGAAGCAATCCGATCCGGTGACCGGTCTGGAAGGAGGCATTCTCGTCCGGGCTGAGCGCGACAAGGTGGTTCCGAAGATCTTCTACACCAACTCGTCGTACGAATACTACGGTCGCGCCGCGTCGCTGATGCATACCACGCTCGATGGATCGGCCGATGTGCCTTTGGCCGCGAACACGCGGCTGTATGTGATGGCCGGCGGCAATCACGGACCAGGCTCCATTCCCCCTGCCGCGAGTAAGAATACGCGCTACCTGAACAATGGCAACGATTATCAATGGATCCTGCGCGGGCTGCTGGTTGCGATGCAGCAGTGGATTGCCGATGAAGTCGCTCCTCCGCCGTCTGTGTACCCGCGTGTGGATCGCAAGGAACTGGCAACTATCGATCGCATCCGTTTCCCCAAGCTGCCCGGCGTCGTCGCGCCGGCGCGTGTGCACGATGTATTTCGTCTGGATTTTGGACCGGACTTCCGCTCGCGCGGCCTGGTAACCATCGAGCCGCCAAAAATGGGACCGCCCTTCACGATTCTGCTGCCGCAGGTAGACGCCGATGGAAATGACATCGCGGGCTTAAGGACGCCGCAGGTTGCCGTGCCGCTGGCCGCGCATACGGGATGGAATCTGCGGAATCCGTCGATCGGATCGCCGGACGAGCTGTTCAGCATGGTTGGGTCTTACTTCCCGTTCCCGCGGCAGGTGGTGATCGAGCGGTACCACGATCGCACGGCGTATCTCGGCAAGGTTCGTACTGCGGCCCGGAAATTGGTCGAGAGCCGATACCTGCTGGAAGGCGACTTGCCGTCGATCGAGAACGTTTCCGGCAGGGAATGGGACTTCGTGACTCGCCAATCGGTGGCGGCGCAATAGCCGCGTCCTCGTCTGCTCTCGTGCGAACAACACCAGGCGCGAACCCGGCGCGCCCGCAATTGGATGTCGGCGCGTGCACCAGGTTCGGCCGGTAGGCGCCGCTCGCGGCAGTGTTCGCCGTGGCGGTTCCCGCCGATACGTTGAACGGCGTGCCGGTTTGGATCGTGATGATGCCATTGGCCTGCCAGTTGGCGAGCGCGCCCTTCACGATCGGGTTGGAGACCGCGAAGAACGGAATGTCGTAGACAAAGTGCCGTATCGCCCGTGCCGGTTTCGGTCACGGTTACCTTTGCACCTTGGAGGACTTGCCAGTCGAATCTTCGACGTTCCCGACCAGAGCGACGTGGTAATCGCAAGCTGCGCGCTGGCCGTGATGGCGAAAAGCGAGAAGCATTCCAGCATCCGGGAACCGCAATGGCGCAGCCTGGCTTCCGGCTCTTTTCGCGATCTGCAACTCCGTCTGGCCGATCAGTCGCCCCCACAGGCCTTCGGGATCCGGATCGAAGACCAACCCGGCGCTGCCCCGAAGGATGTGCCAGGCGCCGAGCTTCAGCTCGCGCTCGAGTTGCCCCGGGCCCCATCCCGAGTACCCCAGAAACACGCGGACCGTGTCCGAGGCGGAGCCGGAAGCGAGCGACTTCTCGAGTACCGCTCGCGTCGAAACCACGTACACGCCCGCAACCACTTCTTTGCCCTCCTCGATTTTGGCGCGCGAGCGTAACAGCGCCATCACGGCCGTCCTCTGTACCGGGCCCCCGGCGAACACCGGTTCGCTCAGGCTCTGCGAACCTTTCAGCTCTTCGAGCGCGCGCGATAACGGCACCTTGGTTCGCCTGTTGATCACAAGGCCCACGGTCCCTTCGCTGTCGTATTGAATGAGCAGAATCACCGTCCCGACGAAGTTCGGGTCCTGCAGGCTGCGGCTTGCCACCAGAAGCTTGCCGCTCGCCAGGTCCGCGACTCTCGTGGAACTCTGGGCCAGCACGATCGCCGCGGCCGCCACGCCAAGCAGTAATCCCCTCCCAGCCATGCCTCATTCTCCTCCCGGTCCCGCACCTTGTCTATCCGCCGGGGCCGCCCGCTCCAATTCATCGACTGTCCTCGGCCAATCTTCGCGCAACAACCTCGACAACGACCGGTCAGCCAGGAGCCGCCCGCCCGTCTGGCATCGCGGGCAGTAATTCGTCTCGTTCGACGCATACCGAATTCGCTGTACCTTGGTTCCGCAGCGTGGGCACGGCTGCTTGTATCGCCCATGCACCGCCATCCCTTCCCGGAACGCCGTGACTTTTTCGGGAAATCCATCGCCCGCCTGGGCGCGCAGACGCTCGGCCCACTCGATCAGAGTCTCTCGCGTGGCTGTCCACAACCGTCGAATCTGATCATCCGTCAGTTTATGCGTGAGGCTGACTGGCGACAAGCCCGCGCGGTGCAGAATTTCGTCCGAATAGGCATTGCCGATTCCGCTGAAAAGCCGAGGATCCGTGAGCGACCGCTTGAGGGTGTGATTTTCAGAGGTCAGCGCTGCGGCGAATGCCTGCTCGGTCGCGTCCAGCACTTCGAGACCACCGCGATCGAGCGCCTGCAATCCCGTGCCGGCGCGCACCACGTGCAGCGATGCCCGTCGCTGCGATCCCGCTTCGGTCAGCACCAGGCTGCCGGATTCAAAATCGAACGCTGCCAGCGCATTCCGTCCTGCCAGTCGCGCTCCCGCTTGGCGCCAGTGCAGACGCCCGGCGATCATGAGGTGCAGCACCAGCCAGACGTCGCCTTCAAGCCCGAAGGCGATGCGTTTTCCAACCCGCCGCAACTCCAGCACCCGCTTGCCGTGCGCCTCTTCAATCGGGGGCTCGGTCGATCGCAGAAGAAATGGGTTCGCAATGCGTACTCGCTCGAGGCCGGCGCCTCGAATGCGCCGCTCCAGCGCCTCAATGTACACCACGATATCGGGCAGTTCGGGCATCGCCAATGATATGATACAGACCCAGAGGAGGCTCCTCATGACACGCCGAGGTTTCGCGGCTCGCGCGGGGCTCGCGTTTGCGGGCGGCCGAATGCTTCCTGAAATGGCGCTGGCCCAGCGGGCGGCGCTCACCGGACCGATGCCCAAAGACATGGTCTGGCTCAACGCCAACGAGAACCCGGATGGTCCTCCCCAAGCGGCCATCGACGAAATGATGCGGATTCTTCCCTCGACCGGCCGCTACCACTATCAGGAATTCCGCGATTTCTATGGCACAGTTGCGAAAAGCGAAGATCTGTCCGCCGAACAGATTCTGCTCGGCTCCGGATCGAGTGAAGTTCTGCACGCCGCGGTCGACGCCTTCACTTCGCCCACGCGGCCGCTCA
The DNA here is from genome assembly GCA_050746825.1 of Bryobacteraceae bacterium. GTDB lineage: Bacteria > Acidobacteriota > Terriglobia > Bryobacterales > Bryobacteraceae > JBOGMR01. The sequence continues at coordinate 3,547 of JBOGMR010000713.1, forward strand.
TCGCCATCATCCCCACTTACGAAGGCCCGCTCGACCTCACTCGCGCGCTTGGTCGCACCACCGTCAAAGTTCCCCTTGCGTCCAGGTATTCGGCCGACGTCAGGAAGCTGGCCGAAGAAGCAGGCAAAGCCGACGGCGGGCTCATCTACATGTGCAACCCGAACAACCCGACGTCCACCATCACGCCGAAGTCGGATATGGCCTGGCTGGTTGCGAATCTTCCGCCCAACACCCAGCTCCTGGTCGACGAAGCTTACCACAGCTTCAGCGAGTCGCCGGAATTCGAGAGCGCGCTCGGCTACGTACGTCAGGGCAAAGACGTGATCGTCACCCGGACCTTTTCCAAGATCTATGGAATGGCCGGACTCCGCGCCGGGTACGCTTGCGCCAGACCCGAGCTCATCTCGAAGATGCAGCCCTTCCGCAACAACGTGATTTCTTACGTGGCTGCACGCGCCGTCATCGCCGCCCTCGCCGATACGCCCAACTTCCTCCCGCAGCGCCGCGCCAAGGTTCTCAAGACACGCACGGAGCTGTGCGGCTGGTTGCGGCAGAAGGGCATAAAGTACATCGAGCCGCATGCTAATTTCCTGATGATCGACATCGGGCGCGACGTGCGGCCTGTGCAGGTGGATTTGGCCAGGAACGGCGTCGCCGTTGGCCGTCCGTTTCCCCCGCTCGACACAATGATGCGGGTGTCGATCGGAAGCGGCCAGGAGATGTCGAAGTTCCGTGACGCCTTCTGGAAGGTCTACAACTCATGAAAATCACACTGCTCGTTCTTGCGGTCGCGAGCGCGTTCGCCGCCGAGAGGCGCGTCGTGTTCCCCGCCGGCGCCAAGCCCGTCGGACCGTACAGCCCCGGCATTTTCGCGGGTGATTTCCTCTATGTCTCGGGCCAGGGCGCCCGCGGACCGGCCGGCGAGTTCGCCGCCACTTTCGAGGAGCAAACGCGCCAGTGTTTTGAGAACGTCAAATCCATCGTCGAAGCCGGCGGCCTGACGATGGAGCACGTTGTCTACTCGCAGGTGTACCTCGAAAACGCCGCCAACTACGAGACGATGAATCGCGTCTGGGCGAAATACTTCCCCAGGAACCCTCCGGCGCGCGCGACGCTCGGCGTCCACAAGATGCCCACCGGCACGCCGATCGAAATCAACGCGGTTGCGGTCCGCGACCTCTCGAGCAAGAAAGCTGTAGTCCCGGCCGGCTATCCCGCCAACGCGCCGCTTGCGCCCGGCGTCATTGCC
>JBOGMR010000714.1:0-5247 GCA_050746825.1 Bryobacteraceae bacterium
CATCGAAGCCAGCTTGAATGGCCCACGAATCTCGTGTCCACTTTTGATACTTTTTTGTCCACTTTTGATACTCTTTTTTTCTTGCATTGTGAAAAATATTGCCTGATACTCGTCTTGGTCAGCATTAAATCGAACCCATTTGAGAGGGCTTGATGGCGAATATCGTCGAGAGGCAGCAGCGTGTGTCCCCCATCGGATCCAAGCTCATCGTTTCCGGTGACGTACGGATTGTCTGCAATGAAGACGGCGCCATCCTGCTCGACGTCAAGCAACGGATGTGCTTCAGCCTGAATCCTTTGGGCGCGAGGATCTGGAATGCGGTGAAAAACGGCGACTCCCGGGAAGACATAATTCGTATGCTTTGCGAAGAATTTCGCGGGTGTAGATCGTGTGCAGGTCGAAAAGGATATCGACGAGTTCTTGTGCGGACTTGCGGTGAGGCAGGTTCTGCAGGTCAGCCAATCGGAGAGATTATGAGTCAGACTCTAAAGTCTCTGCCTAACTGGCTGGTCCGACTTGCTTTAGACGTCCACGACAATCCCGACTTGGTCGATCCGTCCCGCTGGGTTAAAGTCGCCGACTCAGAGCCAACCCGCCGCGGCCGCTCCTTCGTAGGTCGGACCTCCCAGTGTGAAACGATCAAACGGCCGGGCCCGAAACTGCTGTTTGGAAGAGCAGGAGCTGCGCGATGACGCCACCGAGCGCTTTATCCCTTCCGGCTCCGTTTCCTGTGCCACGATGGTTGGCGGTTAAGGCCTGGGTCGCACTTGCATCGGTCGATCTCATCCTCAAAATCGGGGGATTCCCCAAGTTGTACCGGAAGCTTCGGAGCTTTCCAGTCGCGAAACGACGGTTGACGGGGGAAGCCGTGACACGCGGTATCTGCAGTGCGATCGATCTCGCGGGCACGTGGTATTTCAAACACGCGCTTTGTCTTCAAAGGTCCGCCGTCGCAACATTTCTTCTACGCCGCGCGGGCGTGCCCGCAGAACTGGTGATCGCAGTTCGCAAAATGCCGTTTCAAGGTCACGCCTGGGTCGAAGTCGCCGGCGTTGTGGTCAACGATACGCCCTCTGTTCAGGAAAACTACTCGGTGCTAGACAGGCTATGAGCGCACAGGCGGGAATCTATAACTACGATGGGCAGCCGGCTGATCCGAAACTTTTGGCCCGCTTAGCCGAGAACTTGGCAGCGCGCGCACCGGACAGTTGTCTGGAGTACGATGCGGGGCCGGCTACGATGATCTACCGCGCGTTCCATACGACGCGTGAGTCGCGTCGGGAAATTCAGCCACACGTGTCCGGATATGGCCACGCGCTGACGTGGGATGGACGTCTGGATAACCGCGAGGAGTTGATCGCGTGCTGTGTTGATGCCCTAACCGGCGACACCACCGATGTGTCCCTCGTAATGGCAGCGTACCTGAGGTGGGGCACCGCATGTTTCGAACGGCTGATCGGCGACTTCGCCTGCGTCCTCTGGCAGCCCTCCGAAAGAAAAGTCCTTCTGGTGCGCGATTTCTCCGGTGTGCGGCCTATCTACTACCACGCCGACGCGAAACGAATCGTTTGGTCGTCGGATCTTGCCTCATTTCTCGCTCTCGAAGGAGTCAGTCGGGAATTGAATGACGAGTACATCGCGGGCTTTCTCACACGGTTTCCAGAACCATGGCAAACACCGTACCGAGGCGTTCACGCGGTGCCGCCGGGGGCTGTGGTGGAAGTCAGTGAACGAGAGATTCGGATCAAGCATTTCTGGAAGCCGGACCCTGACCGCGAGATCCGTTATCGTTCGGATTCCGAATATGAGGACCATTTCCGACAGCTTTTCCGCGAAGCGGTCCGCTGCCGGCTTCAGGTTGCAGGACCGGTTTGCGCGGATCTCAGCGGTGGCCTCGATTCTTCGAGCATCGTGTGCATGGCCGATCAGATCATCGAGGCGGGTGAAGCTACGGGGACGCCGTTGCACACCATTTCGTACGTGTACGACATAGCCGCCACGTCAGACGAGCGCCAATACATCCGCGTGGTCGAAGAGCATCGAGGACAGGCGGGGTTTCACATCAGGGAGGACGATTTCCCGTGTCTGTCGCAGCCGGGGAACCCGCGCTTCATCGCCGCGCCCACGTTCTCCCACTGCTTCGCTTCCCGCATGGAGCGAAAGGCGGAGATCCTCCGGGACGCCGGCGCCCGTGTCCTCCTCACCGGGCAGGGCGGCGACCAGTTGATGTTCAGCGGTCCGAGCCCCGACACACAGATTGCCGACCTGTTAGTGCAGGCAAAAATTCCACAACTCATTCGAGCACTGCCGCAATGGAGCGACGCAATGGGCCAGCCAGTGACGACTCTCCTGTGGTCCGGGCTTATGCTGCTGCTCCCTCGCGCGCTGCAAACCCGGCTGCGACCAAAAGCGGCGCTGCCGGCATGGTTCAACCCAGACTTTGTGGTCGGGATGCGACTTGGTGATCGAATGGTGCCACCCGATCCCGACGGCTTTCGACTTCCAAGCCAGCGCGATGCTGCCGGCGGATTTCTGTCGGTGGTGAAAGGAGTTGTGGCGGCTTACAATCATGATTGGATTCGCGTTGACATCGCGAATCCCTTTCAGCACCGGCCGCTGGTCGAATTCATGCTGGCAGTGCCAATCGACCAGAAGGTGCGGCCCGGCGAGAGCAGATCCCTGATGCGACGCTCGCTGCGTGAACTTCTGCCGCAGGCCATCCTGACTCGGCGCGATAAGCGCGGTCCCGATGAAGCGCTCTGCCGCGCGATCGCCCGAGAGTGGCGCGTCCTCGCATCCGTTCTGGCCGATGGTCAGGGATTGTCCAAACGCTACATCGACAGCAGTCAATTACTCTCGGTGTTAGACCGCGCGCGGAATGGCTATGAGCGGCACACTTTCCTTTTGTTGATGACTCTCTCAACCGAACTCTGGCTTCAAAGCTTGGCCGCAGCCTATGCAGCGGCCGACAGCACCACCGAGCTAGCCTGGCCTAACCAGACCGGCGATGGTGCACGTGTTGCGAGCGGACCAGTCGAAAGCCCCCGTCGCATGCACGCATTCATTCCAACCAGCTAGTGACGTTGGAAAATCTCAAGAAAGGAGGAGACAGCCATGAATTACGAAAAACCGACCGTGTTCACACTCGGCCCCGCCGAGGAAGTGATTCTGGGTTCGCGGAAGATCGAAGACTCACCTGATGGCGACTTCCCGTTGAACTAGTGGGAACGAGCCAGGAGTGGAGGAGTATCCCGGGTGCTCCTCACTCACTGCTCATTCCGGTCGAGTGACAATGCAAGATCACGATGAACTATCAGAAGCCAACGGTGTTCACGCTCGGCTCCGTCGAAGAAGTGATCTGCGGATCACGCAAGGGGGGGCCTGAACTGGACCAAGACTTCCCGCAAGAGTAGAGGCTACGGCCGCGCCTCAACCTTGGGCGAGGACGGCTTGGGAGCAGCCGCGTCGCGCGGAGGCGGCTGCAGATGCTCATCGAACCAAGCAAGCATCCGTTCCAGATAGTCCACTTGATTCGGGTACGCCCATAAGCCCTCGTAGTGCGCCTCGCCGCGGTATTTGGCGTAGACTACACTCCTGCCGAGGCGTCTCAATCCCACAAACATCTGATCTGCAAGGAACGGATACACCGACTCATCGCGATCGCCGTGAACGATTAGCACGGGCGTCCGAATTCGGTCGAGGGATAAGAACGGCGAATTCTGAAGGTACCGCATCGGGTACTCCCAGGGTGTGCCGCCGAGCCGCATTTGTGACTCCTCCGCGATCGCAATGCCGTAAGCGGCGCCGTTCTCGTTCATGCCGCCGTAAGCGGATATCAGGTCCGCAAAGCCCGCCCTCACCACCGCCGCTTTGAACCGCGTGGTCTGCACCAGCAGAGCCATCGTAGTGTAACCGCCAAAGCTTTGACCCATTACCCCCAGACGTTGTGCGTCTGCGATGCCTTTCTCTACCAGCATCTCGACACCCGGCATCACTGCTTTGAAAACGTCGTCCAGCACAGTTCCCATATTGGTCGGGATGTCGGGCGCAAAGACTGCGTACCCGCGCGTGGCCAGCAACTGTAGGTTATCGATGTTGAACTGATTGAGGCCGAAAAGATTGACCGAGTTGGACATCTCTGCGCCCGCATAGACGCGGACGATGAGAGGGCAAGGCGTTTTGGGATCAGGCGGCAGCAGCAAACTGCCACGCAGCGTTGTTCCGTCGGAGCCGCGCCACTCGACGAGACGCGCGCTTCCGAACGAATATCTCTGCAAGTGAGGGTTGACGTCGGTGAGACGGCGCGAAGAACCTGAGCTAACGTTCATCGTCCATAAATCGGGGGGCGTGTCCGCCTCCTGTGAGAAGAACAACAAACCATTGGAGGAAACACCGACGCCTCGGCGCAGCCCCCCAAACGATTTATTTTCCTCAAGGAGTCTGGTCCATGCGCCTTGATCCAGACTCAGCGCATAGAATCCTTCGCGTTTGGTGACTGTGTCGCGCGTGCGCGCAATCAAGAAGGGATTGCCACCGGCTCCGATGAATGGCTGGTCGAAAGGTCCGGCGATCAGCTCTTCGAGTACACGTGCCGGCGCCTTGGCCAGTTCATGCGTGCCGCTCCCGTCAGCGGACGCTTTCCAGATCGCTGTTCTGTCGAGCAGGTATATCTCGTTTCCATTGGCGCTCCACCGCGGTACGCGGAACGGCCCAATGTCAAACTTCGGGTGAACGCCTGGGGTGACGAGCAGCGGCTCTCCACCCCGCGCCGAGACGACGAAGCAGTCCCCTCGCGAGAGCGGGCCTCCAGTCAGATAGGCGAGGCGAGTCCCGTCCGGAGACCAAGTGACGCTAGCTCCCTCGAAGTCAAGTTGCACACTCGAGACAAGGGTCTTCAGCTCACCGTTGTCCAAGTCCGCGGTTCGGATGTCGAACAACATCTGCTGCGACTTCGACGACTCAAAACGAATGGTTTCGCTGAACGCGAGCGTTTTGCCGTCCGGTGAGAGTCTGCACCATCGCGGGCGCCCCTTCGTTAGCAATCGGCGAACGCGGCCCGTCGTTACGTCGATGACACCGAGGTCGGCGATCCACCCATCTAGTGACCATGCCGGCGTCTGGACTACCTCGCCCGCCGCGAGCGGGCGTGCCGAATAGATGCGCACGGTGGAATCGGGGGCACGAACTGTGTCTCGGGCATCGGTGGCCGGCGGCTGGCGAACCTCGAGTTGCTCGACTGACATGCCT
>JBOGMR010000715.1:0-3621 GCA_050746825.1 Bryobacteraceae bacterium
GTGCTGCACACAGGTGCTGATTCTGAAGGACGGCCAGATCGCCGCGTCCTGCGACCTGGAAGAAGAGCGGCGCGCGAATCGCCGCTTTCTCGAACTGGAGACGCAGGGCGCCGATTCGTCCTTCGCCGAAGCGATCGAGCGCATGGGCTGCCAGACTGCGGTGACGGGGCAGGGGCGCTTGAAGCTGGTGATGCCGGCGGGGCTCGAGATCCGCCAGTTGTATGCGCTCGCCGCCGAGCGGCAGGTGCAGATTCGAAGGCTCGATCACAAGCGCGATTCGCTCGAGGAGATCTTCCTGAAAGCGATGGAGAACGGGCATGGCCGTCTATAAAAAGACCTACTATCGCTACGAGGGCGCGCTCACGCCGCTGTGGTCGCGCTTCGGCGTGATTACCCGCTTCGCGCTCGAAGACATGAACCGCTCGCGGTTCCTGACGCTGTTCTTTCTCGGCACGTTTATCTTTCCGCTGCTGTGCGCCATCGCTATTTACATCACGCACAATCTGAGCGCCCTGAAGTTGATGGACGTGGATGTGAACAGCGTGCTCAAGATCGACGTGCGGTTCTTTCTGGTGTACCTGGGTGTGCAGAGCATGCTCGCGTTCTTCCTGAACGCGTTCATCGGCCCTGGCCTGGTATCGCCGGATCTGACCAACGGCGCGCTGCCGCTGTATCTGGCGCGGCCGTTTTCGCGCGCCGAGTACGTGCTGGGCAAGTTCGGCGTGCTGTTCTTTCTGCTGTCCGCGATGACTTGGTTTCCCGGGCTGCTGCTTTGGAGTCTGCAGGGTTACGTCGAAGGCAATGGTTGGGCGGGTGACAACATCAACATCGCAACCGGGTTGTTTTTCGGCTCGATGGTGTGGATCATCGTGCTGTCGCTGCTGTCGCTGGCGATGTCGGCCTGGGTGAAATGGAAGCCCGCGGCCGCGGCGCTGCTGTTCGGGATCTTCTTCATCGGCGCCGGATTCGGTGCGGCCGTGAACGAGGTGATGCGAACCAGGTGGGGCAACCTGCTCAACATCGGCTTTCTGATGGGCTCGGTGTGGAACTCGGTATTCGCCAGCTCGTTGCGGGAAGCGGGACGCGGGGCCGTGTTCTTCCGCGTGCGGCCGGGTCAGGAAATCCCGCTGTGGTGCGTGTGGACGGCTCTGGCGGTGCTGTGCTCGATCTGCCTGTATGTGCTGGCGAAGCGCATTCGCGGCGCTGAGGTCGTGCGATGAGCGAGGCGCGAATCACATTCGACAACGTGTCGCGCTTTTACGGCGAGGTGCTGGGCGTCAATCGCGTAAACCTGTCGATCCCGCCGGGCGTCACCAGCCTGGTGGGTCCGAACGGCTCCGGGAAAACGACGCTCATGAACCTGGTGAGCGGGCTCATCCGGCCGACTGCCGGAACGATTCGCGTGCTGGGGATCGCGCCGGACGACGCCGAGCACCTGTTCCATCGCGCCGGATACTGCACGCAGTTCGATTCGTTTCCCAAAGGCCTCACGGGGTACGAGTTTCTGTACTCGTTTCTGCTGTTGCATGGCAAGCGGCGCGCGGACGCCGGGCGTTTGACGTGGGAGGCGCTCGAGAAGGTCGGGATGACGGAAGCGGCGAAGCGTAAGGTGGCGGCGTACAGCAAGGGGATGCGGCAGCGAGTCAAGCTGGCGCAGGCGATCGCGCACCAGCCTGAAGTGATCATTCTGGACGAGCCGCTGAACGGTCTCGACCCGATGGCGCGCGCCGAGACGATCGCGATGTTCCGGGAGTGGGGCGCGAGCGGCAAGCACGTGATTGTGTCGAGCCACATTCTGCATGAGGTCGACAGCATTTCCGACCAGGTGATCCTGCTGAGCCACGGCTACGTGGTCGCCGAGGGCCAGATCCAGGGGGTGCGCAGCGAGGTGAAGGACCAGCCCATGCAGGTGCTGGTGCGCTGCGACAAGCCGAACGTACTGGCGTCGCGATTGTTCGAACAGGACCACGTGGTTGAGGCGACGGTGCATACCGACGGGCGCGGCCTGCTGATTCGCACGCGCGACGCCGACAGCCTCTACCTTCTGCTGAATCGCATCGTGCTCGACCATGGCGTCGAGATCGAATGCGTCGCGCCGGCGGACGCGGACGTCAGCTCCGTGTACGCCTATCTGATCGGACGTCAGGGAGGTGCGGCGTGAATGCGCTGATGCGGAGGCAGATTCTGGCGATCATGCGCCTCGAAGTGCGCAAGAGCCTGTGGGGACGGCGTGCCTGGTGGATCTACCTGCTGGCGCTCGCGCCGGTGCTGCTGACGTGTGGGCACTGGCTCCATGAAGCGAGCCGCGCGCGCAGCAACGACACGATTGCCGAAGAGATGACGGTTTTTGCGGGCATCTTTCAGTTCTTCTATCTGCGGCTCGGGATTTTCTGGGGATGCGTAGGGATCTTCTCGAATCTGATTCGCGGCGAGGTGCTTGAGAAGACGCTGCATTACTACCTGCTGGCGCCGGTGCGCCGCGAGGTGGTGATCGCGGGCAAGTTCGCGTCGGGGCTGATCGCGGCGATTGTGTTCTTCGGGTTGAGCGTCGGGACGGCGTATCTGACGATCGGCGCGCACCTGGGACAGGAATGCTGGGAGTTCATGTTCAAGGGGCGGGGCCTCGATCATCTCGCGCAGTACCTGCTGGTGACGACGCTCGCGGCGATCGGGTACGGCTCGGTGTTTCTGGTCATCGGGCTGAAGTATCGCAATCCGATAATTCCGGCGGCGATCGTGATGGTGTGGGAGGGCATCAGCGGATTCCTGCCGTCGATGCTGCAGAAGATCAGCGTGTCGTTCTATCTGAAGACGCTGTGCCCGGTGGACGTGCCGGTTCAAGGGCCGATTTCGCTGCTGGCAGTGACGGCGGATCCGGTGCCGCCGTCGTCGGCGGTGATCGGGCTGTTGATTGTAGCGGCGATGCTGCTATGCGTGGCGGCGATGCGGGCGAGGAAGTTGGAAGTGAGTTATGTGGATTAGTGGCAGGTAGCAAGCGCCGGGACGAGTCCCGGCGCGGCAGGCCAAGGGCCTGCGGCACCTCATTTTCCGTAGCGGCCGAGGGGGAGCAGGAAGTTCTCGCCGTTCACTTTGTATTCGAGGTTGTAGACAACGCTTCGGTTCTTGCCGGCGAAGGGAAAGTACAGGTAACCGGCAACGGCGCGCGTGGTGACGCCTTCGGGCAAGGCCTTCTCCGAGAGCTCGATTTCCATGGTGCGGCGATCGGCGCCGGTGGAGGCGGGCGGCGGTGGGCCGGGGTCGCGAGAACCGCCGATGCCGACGCCAACGCCGGTCGATGTATTCCAGCCTCCTGCTCGACGGCGTCCGGTAACCGGGTCGTAGACGGAGCCGGTTTCGTAGCCGATGCCGACGGTCGGGTAGACTTCGATGTCGCCGGGCGCGCGCGGGCGGCGGGTGTCGTGCTTCACCGGTTTCTGCAGCACAGACGCGATCACTTTGGCCTTGACCGGGCGAAGCACCGTCTGCGTGCCTGCCGGGACGAGTGAAAAATCGAGCTGGTTGACGTCGATCTGTTCGTTCGGGAAAAGGCCGACCTCGATGACGATGTAGGCCTTGTTCAACCCGGAGGCGAACGCGCCGTGCACTTGCTCCGGTGTGAGG
>JBOGMR010000716.1:0-2310 GCA_050746825.1 Bryobacteraceae bacterium
GTGCGGAGGTGAATCGCACGAGCACGACGTACACGCTGCGCGTTCGAGGGGACAGTTACGATAATGCGTTGAAGTACGGGATGACGCACGCAGTGAATCACCCGGTCAAGAAACCCGGAGCTTACCAGCTTCGGGCCGCGGTGCGCGACACGGTATCGCAGAGGGTCGGCGCCGCCAGTCAGTTCATCGAAGCTCCCGATTTAAGCAAGGGGCGGCTGGCGCTTTCGGGAATCCTGATCGCTTCCGAAGCCAAGGAAGCTGCGGCTGCGCCGGCGCCCGCACCGGCAACGGAGCCGAAGCGCAATTTCGATCCGCGGGGTCATCCCGCGGTGCGCGTGTTCAAGCAGGGCAGCAAGGTGCACTACGCGCTGCAAATCCTGAATCCGCAGATCAGCAGGGACACGCAGAAGCCGGATCTCGAAACGCAACTGCAGGTCTACCGCGACGGCAGGCAGATCTTCGCGGGCAAGGTCTCGCCATTTCATCCCAACGTCACTCCCGAGACCAAGGGCGCTGTTGCGATGGGGCAGGTGACGCTCAGCCCGAGCATGCAGCCGGGCGAATACGCGCTGCAAGTGGTGGTCACTGATAAGCTGGCAGGAGAGAAGAATCGTACGGCCGCGCAGTGGATCGACTTCGAAGTCGTCAGGCCGTAGAGTGGATCACAAGGAGGAAAGAATGAACGCAACGGAAAACAGGCGGGGCGCGCGCGCGGGCGTGTTGTCGCCGATCTTTCTGATTGTGGCTGTCGCTTGGGCGCAATCCGACGTAATAAAACCGCGAGCGTCGAGCGCGGAGTATCCGGCTCAAGCCCGCGCACACGGCGTCTCGATTGGAGCCGCGGTGGCTGCACCCTATCGCGATCTGATCGTGATCGAAGTCGCGGTCTATCCACCGCCCACCGGATCGGTGAACGTGACACTCAATGACTTCGCCCTCCGGCTGAACAACGGAGAACTGGTCATCAAGCCGGCGGCTCCGCCGGATGTGGCGCGCGGCACGATGCTGGACAAAGGGCAGATCACGCAACCCACGGCGGGATACCTCTACTTTTCGGTCCCGATTCCGAAGGACAGGCGCTCGTCCGCCGAGCTGCAATATTTCGGCGCAACGAAGATCCTGCGAATCCCGCTGCCGGATGTATAATTGGCGGCCAAACGATGGAATCCTCTGGGAAGGCGCCGGCCGGCCCGCGGCCGAAACCGCAAGAGCCGCGCAAAACCGTCGAAGACGCGCTGCCCGGCGTTTACGATGAGCTGCGCCGCCTGGCAGCTCATTATCTCCGCGGCGAGCGTCCGGGGCACACGCTGCAGCCGACGGCGCTGGTGCATGAAGCTTATCTGCGGATGATCGGGCAGCAGACCATCGACTGGCGAAACCGCGCGCACTTGCTGGGCGTATGCGCGAGCATGATGCGCCGCGTCCTGGTCGACCACGCCCGCGGCAACGTCGCCGCCAAGCGCGGGGGCGGACGCCAGAAGGTAATGCTGGAACAGGCCGAACTGATCGGCGTGGAGCGGCCGATGGACCTCGAGGCGCTCGACGAGGCTCTCACCCGGCTCTCGCAGCTTGACGAGCGGCAGGCGCGCGTCGTCGAGCTTCGCTACTTCGGCGGGCTCGATGTGGATGAAGCGGCGGAGGTGCTCGGCGTTTCCGCTCCGACCATCAAACGCGACTGGAACTCGGCGCGAGCCTGGCTTTACAGAGAGATCACGAAAGGCGCACACGGTGACGGCGGAGCGGTGGCAGCAGGTCCGGAAGATATTTGACCTGGCGCTGGACAGGCCTCCCGCCAAACGCGAGGACTTTCTGCTCGAGGCCTGCGGGACGGATGGCGCTCTGCGGGCCGAAGTCGACTCGCTGCTCCTGTCATTCGAAGAAGCGGGAGACTTCATCGAGACGCCGGCCGCGGGGATTGCGCCTCCAGAATCGGCGGCCGAAAACGTAGAAGGCCGGCGTCTCGGACCGTACCGGCTCGTGCGGCGGATCGGCCGAGGGGGCATGGGCGCCGTGTACCTGGCGGTTCGTGACGACGACTTTCATCGCAGAGTCGCCATCAAACTGGTTAAGCCGGAGCTCGAGACCGAAGAATTGCTGCGCCGATTCCGCACCGAGCGGCAGGTTCTCGCCAGCCTCGATCATCCGAATATCTCCAGGCTCCTCGACGGCGGCGCCACGGACGATGGCTCCCCGTACCTGGTCATGGAGTTTGTCGAGGGCGTTTCCATCGACCGGTATTGCGACGCCCACAGGCTGAGCATTACCGAACGCCTGCGCTTGTTCCGGGCCGTTTGCGCGGCCGTGCTGCAC
>JBOGMR010000717.1:0-5255 GCA_050746825.1 Bryobacteraceae bacterium
TCCCAGAACCCCGCAAGGTCGGTAGTCACCTGAACAGGCCGCCGGCTGGGCGCCAGCAGGTGCACCACGAGCGGCACTTGTCCGCGCGCGATGCGAGGTGTTTCGCGAAGCCCGAAGAAATCCTGAAGGCGTGATGCGACCCAGGGCGCCTGGCCCTTCACGTAGCGCACGCGCGCCGATCGGCCGCTTGGAAGACGCAGGCGCTCAGGGGCGATCTCTGTGAGCTGCGAGCGCGCGGCCGCAGGGAGTCTATGTTCCAGCGCACGATCGAAGGCAGCGGATTCGAGCTCCTGAAGGCTGCGGAGTCCGATACACAGGTCTTCCAGTGCCGTGCGGAGATCGGCGTCGGTGAGCTTCGGAATCGGTCCGTGCGCCGAGGCGAACTCAACTCGCGCGAGGAATTCGTTGATCGCCTCTTGATCCGCAAACCGGCCGATGCCGGTTTCGAGCGCCTTCTCCGCCAACAGTCGCGCTGCGCCTTCGGGATCAGGATTATGCGCACGGCTCTCTTCGATCGCGAGCTTGTCATAGTAGAGCGCTTCGACGCCTTCGACGCGCTCGGCGGCGCGGTTCCATTCGACGCGGGTTTCGGAGCGAAGGCGCTCGGGATAGCGATCGAGCAACCACTCGGGTTCGATGGCGCTGGCGAGGCGCACGAGGGGCGCGCCCTGGTCGGGCCGATCTTCGATGTCCACCGCGACCATGAGTGAGGCGCTGCGGACGGCGCTTTGCGGTGCGAGGATGGCGGCGCCGCCCGTCGAGAGCAGGAGGTCGTTGCCTTGGCGACGCCGTGCGACGCGATCCGGGAACGCCGTGAGGATGGTTTCGAGCAGGTTCTGGGCAGGCCGGACACCTGCCCCGCGCACCCGGCGGATCTGTTCGACTAGTTGGCGGGAGCGTGGCAGCCACTCGGCTTCGAGGAGGAGCAATAAGTCGGAGGGGCCGGCCTGGTCTGCGGACGCGGGCAGGCGTTCGCCGGCGCTGAGCAGCGCGGCCAGCGTTGCCCCGTCGCGGCCGCCTTCGATGGCGAGCTTTGCCAGGCGCGGATGCAGGGGATACCGTGTCATCTCGCGCCCGAGTCGCGTGAGGCGGCCTTCGCCATCCGCAGCGCCGAGCGCGCGCAGCAGGTCTTCGGCGGCTTCGATAGCCGCGGCCGGCGGGGCCTCCAGCCAGTCGAGGCGGCTCAGGCCGAGCGCGTGCAGCGTCAGGCAGGTTTGCGCCAGCTCGCGCCGGAGAATTTCGGGTGAGTCGTGAGCGGGGCGGCGATGAAAATCATCGGCGGAATAGAGCCGGATGACGCGACCCGGCCGCGTTCGTCCGGCGCGCCCGGCTCGTTGCGTTGCCGAAGCTTTGCTGACGCGCGCGACTTCGAGACGCGGCAAGCCGGTCCATGGTGAGTCGGAAGCGAGGCGAGCCAAGCCGCTGTCGATGACGGCGCTGACACCCTCGATGGTGATCGAGCTTTCGGCGACGTTGGTGGACAGGATCAGCTTCGGCCGTTCGGCAGGTGCTACTGCGCGATCCTGTTCGTCCGGCGGAAGGTCGCCGTGCAGGGGCGCGATACGGAGATCGGCACGGCGCGCGATTCCTTCAAGCGCGCGCGCAGTCCTCCGGATCTCCGCGGCGCCGGGAAGGAAGACCAGCACGTCGCCATCGAGTCCGGCGCCGACAAGTTTCTCGACTCCGGCGGCAATCTGCTCTTCGAGCGATTGGGGCGAGTGCGGCGTGTACGATATCGCGAGATCGTGCAGCCGGCCCTCGCAACGCAGCACAGGACAATCGCCGAGAAAGCGCGCGACCGGCGCCGCGTCCATTGTCGCCGACATCACGACGATACGCAGGTCAGGGCGCGAGGTCTTCTGGACATGCCGCAGCAGAGCGAGCGAGAGATCGGTGTCGAGGTGGCGTTCGTGGAACTCGTCGAGCACAACCACGCCCGCCTTCCGTAAGTCGGGCTGCGAGACGATTGTGCGAACGAGTACACCCTCGGTGAGAAATCGGAGGCGTGTGCCCGGGCCGGAAACATCTTCGAAGCGCACCTGGTAGCCGACAGTTTCGCCGGCGCGTTCGCCCATCTCGGAGGCCACGCGCCGCGCCGCCATGCGGGCGGCCAGGCGCCGCGGCTCGAGCACGAGCACTTCACCGAAATTCAGCGAAAGAAGCGCCGGAGGTACCCGCGTGGTCTTTCCCGCACCTGGCGGCGCCTCGATGACCAGGTTCCGGCCGGCCCGCACGTGATCCAGGATTTCGGGGATCAGGGAATCGATGGTCAGGGCTAACGTAGTTCTCCCGCTCCCGCCCCGGGACGGCAGAGATAGATCTGCGGTGTGACGCCGAACGCCTTCTCATACGCCCGTGCGATGGCGGCGCGGAAACGCTCAACCACCGCGGGCGCTACGAGGTTGATGGTACATCCGCCGAATCCGCCGCCGGTCATCCTCGCGCCGTAGACGCCGGGCAGGGTTGTCGCCTCAGACACCAGAAAGTCCAACTCATCGCAACTGACCTCGTAGCGGCCTCGGAGACTCCAATGCGACTCGACCATCAACCTTCCCATCCAGTTCAAGTCGTTTGCTTCACAGGCCGCACAGAAGTCCTCGACCCGCTCGTTCTCGCTCACGACGTGCTGCGCACGGCGCGCGATCACGGGCGGCATCTGCGGCAGCAGGGCTTCGAGCTGGTCCATGCGAATGTCACGCAGACTGGTCACCGACGGATGCCGGCGCTGGATCTCGCGCACGGCTGCCGCACACTCTTCGGTGCGCTCTTTGTAGGCCGAGTGCGCCAGTTCGTGCTTGACCATCGTGTCGACCGCCAGAAACTCTGCACCTTGCGGGAGAGGGATGGTCCGATGAGTCAGATCGCGACAATCGATCCGCAACGCCGCGTCGGCCTGCGCGAAGACCGCAACGTACTGGTCCATGATGCCGCAAGGCAGACCGACGAACTCGCGCTCGGCTTTCAGGCAGAGCTTCGCCAGCTCGAGCGGATCGATCGGACGGCCGTCGAGCAGCGCCAGTGCACAGGCCACTTCCAGGGCGGCCGATGAGCTGAGGCCGGCGCCTTCGGGCACCGTGCCGCCGATGCTCAACTGCATCGGGCGAATATCGTACCCCGCGTGAACGAGCGCCCACGCAATGCCAAAAGGATAGGCGCTCCACTTTGACGGCGGTACGACAGCACCGAACGCCGAAGGGGGCAGCACGTCCTCGTCGTTGCGGCTTTCCGAGCGCACCCGGAGCAAGCCATCCGGCGACGGACGGCTCTCGACGATGCACGCCAGGTCGAGCGCCATCGGCAGGACGAAGCCGAGGTTGTAGTCGGTGTGTTCGCCGATCAGGTTGACGCGGCCAGGAGCGCGGAAGCGCCGCGCCATCAAGCTGCTCTCCGTGCGAGCCATAGCAGAGCGACGCCGAACACCTGCATCGAGATGCCGCTATACAGGTTGATGTTCACGTCGAGGAGCGGAGCGCGGGTGTCCGGCGAGACCAGACCCATCACGGTGAGCGCCGAACCGATGAGGAGGAAGAACCATCCGGATGGTGTGCGGAGATCCAGCAATGGACTAGCTCTCCGAGGCGGACTTTTCGGCCAGCTCGCCGATTATCGGAAGAGAATACACCTTCTCGTGCGCCGCCTTCACGATCATGAAAATCCAAGTAGCGATGACGGAGGCGTGGAGGAGCTTGTCGATGGGAATCGGCATGCCCGGCACGTGCCGGAAAAATGGGGCAATCACCTGGTCGATGATGAGCCACGCGACGAAAAGATATAAGCCCTGAAACGCATGGAAGCGCAGCTTGTGGTCGTTTCGGAAACGATCCGTGGCCAGCACCACAATCGACGCGATCCAGCCCACCATGGGTATGTAGCACAGGATCGCGGCTACGCGCGGCGAAATACTGTGTAGGGGGTCGGGTTTGGGTGCGGCCGGCGCGGCCGGCTGGCTGGCGCCGCAACCGGCGCAAAACTTATCGGTTGCCGCAACGGGCTTTCCACATTGGCTACAGAACACGTTCCCAGGCTCCAAGAGTCGTGCTAAAGGTCCTAAACGCTAAAGGTCCTAATCAAAGATACGTTACGCCAGGCGGGTATGTTCCGGCAACTGGTCCGCCATGTCCCGTTGTCGCCAAGACCGAGACGCTTCGCGAACAGGGCAGCCTGGGCCTCGACCGAGGCGTAAGGCGCTTGAGGGATCGGGAGTTTCTCCAGTTCCCGCAAGGCTTCATGGGCGCGGGAAGGCAACGTCCCTGGCCGTGCGTGGGCTGGTGAGGAGCATCTCCTGCACGGCGCGCTTTTGTGCCATGCGAGGTAGCGGCACAGCGGCACCGGGTACGTGGCCCGCTTCTTCGATGCCGGGGATTCGGCGGTCGTTTCCGCGGTCTCCGGATCATGGCCGAGGCCATCATCCAACTCAGAGCCATCTGCTTGAGCGGCGACTTTGATGCCTACCGGTCTTTCCAAATCGAAAAAGACCAGAGCCTCCGTCATCCTCGCAACTGGACCGTCGTTCTAAAGTAGCCACACCCCAGTCAATTCACTCGGCGGATAGTCACCTTCGCCACCGGATTTCGCCAGTCGCGCATAGCAGCGCTGAAATTCCCTATGCCGTGGATACCTGCATGGATATGCACAAAGCCTTCGCCTTGGTTCACTTGGGCGCCGCCTCCATCGCCGCTTGGGTTCGCAGGCGTTACGCATTCCGTGAATCCGGGCCCTGGAATCGACGAGCAGAGTTCATCGTTCTTCTCCGTCCCTGCGTCGTACGCCGGAACAAATATCGTAGCCGATTGGCCGGATGGCGGGAGTGGAAAACTGTCGACCGCCAGGAAACCATCATTGGTAGGAACAAGCATCGCTGCAACGCTGATGCGATCAAACCGGCCACCGCCATGCACCGTCAAGGTGATCGATTTTCCCGGTCCGGTGAGCCGGTCGAGCGGTGGCGGCGCTGGCGACGAAACGGCTTCTCCGGCCTCTGGCAGGTTGCTCAAAAAAGTGACCAGTGGGCCTGTGTTTCCTTCCTCAGCCAGTGTCTTCAACTGTGGAGAGGCAGGCTGGCCGAGACGGAAAAGGTTGACACCGTCCTGGTGCGTGGCCACGAGAATGGGAGTGAATCGCTGGTCTCGCGTCAAATTCGTCACAGTCACTTCGTAACGCTGGCCCTCCTGGCCTGCGGCAACTCCGCAATAGAACGCCAGTGTCGCCAGCGCGCACACAACCGATCTTAGTGAGCTATTCTGGAAGTTCATGTC
>JBOGMR010000718.1:0-10361 GCA_050746825.1 Bryobacteraceae bacterium
GCCCCACCCCTGATCAAGTCTGATAAGATAACGTCATGGCCAAGCAGAGCCTGGTCTCCAATGCCGCCCGATTCGTCCAAACTGTCGTTCCCGCCGTCCTCCGCCCGCTCCGCACGCTTTGGCACGAAGTCATCGGGTTCCTCTTCCTGGCGCTGGCTGTCATCGGAGTGTTCTCCGCCGTTCGCACTTTTCAGAACTTCAAGGGCGATGGAGACGGCTTTCTCAAGCTCATCGTAACGGCGATTTTCGTGCTCATCATGGGCGGCTATGGAATCTCCTCGTTTCGCCGCGCGCGAAAGATCTCGCGTTCATGAGCGGGCCCGCGGAACGGCCCGGCGAGTTCCCGTACGCGCGCGGCATCTACCCGGACATGTATCGCGGCCGGCTCTGGACCATGCGCCAGTACGCCGGCTTCGGCGCCGCTGAAGAGAGCAACCGCCGCTATCGCTACCTGCTGTCTCAAGGCATTACCGGCCTCTCCGTCGCATTCGACCTTCCCACTCAAATCGGCCTCGATTCCGATCACCCGCTCGCAGCCGGCGAGGTCGGCCGTGTTGGAGTCGCCATCTCGTCGCTGGCCGACATGGAGCGGCTCTTCGACGGCATCGCGCTCGCCGAGGTCTCCACCTCGATGACGATCAACTCCACCGCCGCGATTCTTCTCGCGTATTACGTCCTCGTGGCGCGCCGCCAGCGGGCGCCGCTCGCCACACTCGCCGGCACCATACAGAACGACGTCCTCAAGGAGTACATCGCTCGCGGCACCTATATCTATCCGCCCCGAGCGGCCATGCGCATCGTCACCGATCTATTCGCCTGGGCAAGCCGCGAACTCCCGGAGTGGAACACGATCTCGATCAGCGGCTATCACATCCGCGAAGCCGGATCCACCGCGATTCAAGAGGTTGCTTTCACTCTTGCCAACGGCATCGCCTACATCGAAGCCGCGCTCGCAGCCGGGCTCGAAATCGATGTGTTCGCCCCGCGCCTTTCCTTCTTCTTTAACGCCCACAATAATTTCTTCGAAGAGATCGCCAAGTTCCGAGCCGCGCGACGGCTCTACGCCAAC
Source organism: Bryobacteraceae bacterium (assembly GCA_050746825.1). Lineage (GTDB taxonomy): Bacteria > Acidobacteriota > Terriglobia > Bryobacterales > Bryobacteraceae > JBOGMR01. Next base: position 1,070 of record JBOGMR010000718.1, read on the forward strand.
CTCATGCGCGACCGCTTCGGCGCGCGCAATCCCCGCTCGATGATGCTCCGCTTCCACGCCCAAACCGCCGGCTCGACGCTGACTGCGCAGCAACCCGACGTCAACCTGATCCGAACCTCGCTCCAGGCGCTCGCGGCGGTGATGGGCGGAGCTCAATCGCTGCATACCAACTCGCGCGACGAGGCGCTGTCGCTTCCGGCCGAGGAATCCGCGAGGCTCGCTCTTCGAACGCAGCAGATCATCGCGCACGAATCCGGCGTGATCAATACCGCCGACCCCGCCGGCGGCAGCTATTATCTCGACCAACTCACGGAACGGATCGAGCAGGAGGTGTGGGCGTACCTCAATCACATCGATTCAATGGGCGGCGCGCTCAAGGCGATTGAAGCCGGCTACATACAGAACGAGATTCAGAACGCGGCGTATCAATACCAGAGGGCGGTCGAAACAGGCGAACGCATCGTTGTCGGAGTCAACCGGTTTCAGATGGATGATGGCCAGTCAGTCCCCGGCTTCCATCTGGATCCTGAGATCGAGGAGTCGCAAATCAATCGGCTGCGCGAGGTACGCGCCTCCCGCAGTCCAGGCGCGGTTGAGGAATCCCTGACGCGGCTTGAAGAGGCAGCCCGCAGCCCCGCGAACCTGCTGCCGCCGATACTCGACGCGGCAGACTCCTACGCCACAGTCGGCGAAATCGCGAACCGGCTCCGAGCAGTATTCGGTGAATACCGCGAGGGCGCTGGGTTCTGAGCCGCTGGATCGGGACTCAGTCCCACTAGACGGACATCGGGGAATACGCCGCGGCAAAGCCCGCCGGCGAGAAGTCCGGCGCCACGGCGGATCGCCGCCGGCGCCGCGGCTTCCTCACGCCCAGCTTGTGCAACATCCGCCCCACGTGATCCTCATCGTAGTGAACGCCGAAGCGCGCTTCGATCACCGTGGCCATCCGTGCCGTTGTCCACCGATTGTCGGAAAATCCGTGGACGATCGCCCCCTCGGCGTAGATGGCGACGACGCCGCTCAGTTGTTCCGTTGTCAAGCGGCATGGCCGGCCCGTGGCCAGGCGCTTTTTGAGTGCAGGCATGCCCTGCGCGCGCAAGGCACGGTTCCAGCGCGACGCGGTCGTGCGGCTCACCCCGAATTTCCGCGCAACCGTCGATTGGGAGAATCCGCTGTCCAGATCGCGGGCAGCTTCCAAACGGCGCTGCTCCATTTCATCTCGAGTCAGTGTGGATACAAGCATCGTCTTGTTTCGGCCGGGATGCTGTACCAGAGCAACCCTAATATACAGCAAAAACATTCTCGGATCAAATTGTTTTTTCAACAGGGGTTCCACGCCGGCGGGACGGCGTAACCCAATATGGCCCGTCATCGTCCAAGAGGTGTGCACCCGCTTGGACGTCTGGCCGTTTCGTTCCTCATTCCTGCGCTCTTCGCGCCCGCGCTGAGCGCTCAAGCTCCGCCCGTCAAGAAGCGCCCTGCGTCCCCCCCGTCCAAGCCGGAGGAGCTGTGCAGCCTGGAAGGGCAGGTGCTTCATGCCGCAACCGGGGAGCCAATTCGCAAAGCGATTGTCATGCTGCAGAAGCAGGAAGGCGGCCAGCAGCCTGCCGCCGTGACCACCGCCGATGGCGGCGCTTTCGCGATCCGGGACGTTCCGCCCGGCCGGTATCGCCTCTCTGCCGAGCGCAACGGCTTTGTTCGCCAGGACTACTCGCGTTCTTCGGCCGCTCGCTCGCGACCCTCAGTCCTCGAGCTCAGTCCCGGCCAGCGACTCACTGGACTCGCTATTCGCCTGACGCCGCAAGCGGTCATCACCGGCCGCATCACGGATGAAGACGGAGAACCGCTGGCCGACGTGATGGTGCAGGCGCTCCGGCATCGTTACGTGCAGGGTCGAAAGCAGCTTGCTTCAGCCGGACAGTCCCAGACCAACGATCTCGGCATTTATCGCATTCACGGTCTCGCGCCAGGCAAATATTACGTCGGCGCGATGCGTCATCAGATGTCGATGCGCGGCGCGGTTGCCTCGGATCCATCGGGCGCCGAGTTCGGATACGTCCCTACTTATTACCCGGCCGCGACGGACCCGGCCGGCGCTGCGCAGCTCGACGCCACAGCGGGCAACGAATTGCGCGGAGTCGATCTGGCCATGCTTCGCGCGCGAATGACGCGTGTTCGCGGGCGTCTCACCGGTATTCCGAACGGTCCTCCGGGCCGCGCGATGCTGCAGTTACTCCCGCGCGGCGGCGCTGCATCGCCTGGCTTCACGAGGAACAGCAGCACCGTCCGCGATGCGGCCGGCAACTTCGAATTCCGCGGCGTGCTCCCCGGCTCCTACATCCTGTCCGGAGAATTCTGGGACGGCCGAAAACGCCGCGCGTCCAGGCAGGCGATCGATGTCGGCCCCACCGGTCTCGATGGCGTGACCCTCGCCGTTTCCGATGCCGCCCCTTTGCCCGGCCGAGTCCGAGTCGACGGCGCTACCGAAGCTGTCCCTCTGAAGGGTGTCAGTGTTTATCTCCAGGCGCGTGAGATTTCATTCATGGGCGGCGCCTCGGCGCGCGTCAAAGACGACGGCGCCCTTGTTCTCGACAACCTGTTGGCCGACGTCTACACGGTCGGCGTGAACGGTTTGCCGGCCGGCTATTACCTCAAATCCGTGCGCCACGGTCAGAACGATGTGCTCGAGAATGGAGCCGACCTCACGGCCGGCGTGGCAGGTTCGCTCGACGTCGTGGTCAGTCCGGCCGGCGCGCAGATCGAAGGCGCGGTGATCAACGCCAAACAGGAACCTGCACCGGGTTGCCAGCTTGTGCTCATCCCCGATTCGCGAAAAGGCCCTCGCACTCAGTTCATCAAAACGGTCACCGCCGACCAGAACGGCCGATATCTGATTCAGGGAGTCGCTCCGGGAGATTACGCGCTCTACGCTTTCGAAGACATCGAAAACGACGCGTGGCTCGACCCCGGCTTCCTCAAGCCTTTTGAATCGCAGGCCGAGAAGCTAACGCTCAAAGAGAACGCCCGCGAGTCAAAACCGCTGAAACAAATCCCCGCGCAATAGTCCCACGGCCCGGCTCATCGGGCCGCTTGGTCGCGGTTTGCTTCGAAGAGATATTCGCGGGCTGCTGGAAAAGTATCCGGCTCGGATCGGACAATTTCTCGGGAGAGTTAACTAAACAGAGCGTCATAAATAATTGCGTATCCGCTCCCTCATGGTCGCGGCTCGGCATCGGTTTCTGAGCCACGACCGTTAGGGAGTGGTCATTGGCATACGCAAACAGTAACGGCGTCGTGTTTAGCTGCATCGAGTCGCCAATCACTGTCGGCAACCTGTCAACCTTGATGGCGGTCGCGGTTTCCTCGATCGATGAATGAAGGTTTCGTTCGGCTTGTTCCAGTACCTGGTTGCAATCCACGGGCTTGAAGAAATCGGCGCCGCGCACATCGACTCGCGAGAAATCGAGGAGATCGCGGATGAGGTGCTCCATTCGTTTTGAATTCTCAACGATCGTCGAGATCAGCTCGCCCGCGTCGCCACCGGAATCGCCGTACCGCTTGGCAGGAAGCTGTGTAAAGACGCTGACAGTCCGCAGCGGCTCCCGCAGATCGTGGCTCGCGATGTAGGCGAATTGCTGCAACTCCTCGTTGGACCGCAGCAGGTCCTCGGTCCGCTCGCGAATCCGCTCTTCGAGATGTTCGTTGAGTTGCTGAATTTTCTCCGCCGCCTTTTTCCGTTCCGTGATGTCCCGGATCGCGTGCGTAATCAGAACGCCATCTTCGGTCTGCAACGGGCTAAAAGTAATCTCAACCGGGAACGAGGTCCCATCGCTGCAGACGGCATGCAGCTCCAGAACGGCGGGCGACAGATCCAGAATCGCCTTGCTCAGGTCTTCATCCGGAACCGGCAGCAGGTCAAATGTCCAATCGGGGACCAGAGTCCGGATGTGCTTTCCCAGCAGGTTCTCGCGGCGGTCCTGAAACAGCGATTCGATGCGAGAGTTCGCCATGATAATCTCGCCGGTCCCGGTGCACATGGCCATGGCGTCCGGCGCGGCTTCGAGGAGCGAGCGGAATTTGTGCTCCGCCTTCTGCAAGACCCGGGCCTGTTCCCGCAGCACCGCGGCTTGCTCGCGCAGCAGCGCCGCATTCCGGCTCAACTCGACGAACACGCCGACCTTCGAGCGCAACACTTCCGGCACGATGGGCTTGATCGACCATCGTGTTTGATGGTGTTTTTCAGCTCGAGGATTTCGCCGCGCGCGTCCACCGTGATCTTCGTGGACAGGTCGCCGCTGGCCACCGCGGTGGTGACTTGAGCGATGTTGCGAACCTGGTTGGTGAGATCGCCGGCCATGAAGTTCACCCAGTAATCCGATGGGTTGAAAGCGAATAGTCACCGGGTCATCCTGCTCCGCTTGAGCGAGATGTCGCCCGGCCTGGGCACGCGGTGACAGCCACCACAGACTTCGATCGAGGGCCTCGGCGGGAGGCGGCCGGCATTGAAGACGGTCGCGCGAATTTCAGCCGGAGGACGCTGGGAACGTGCGGCGCGGGAATTTGTGGGCGTGCCTGCCCCACGCCTAAAACGGCAGGAGTACCGACGGGGTGGAATGGTCGAAGTAAATCAGGGCGTCGTAATACTGCGTGAGGCTGCGAGTGGGAAAGAACCCGTCCACGACGACGGCGCCGATATTGCGGAACTGGACGTCGCCGAGGAGCCACGCGGAGGCCGGGTTGTCGCGCTCAGCGTTGCGCAGCCGACATGTTGTCCAAGGTGATGAAGCCGGAAGGCCCATCGACGCGCCACCAGATGGCGGCATAGCCGTTGACGCTCTCGGTCTTGATCCAGCCGCTGACGCGGACACGTTTCCCGCGCACCAGATCGATGGGGAATAACTGGGACGCGACGCCGAGCGTGGTGGCAGGAGTGGTCAACGAGCGAATCCTCAGGCTCTGCGCGCCGGAATGAGTGGTTTGCGAGTCGAGCGCGTATTCATGCGGCGTCGTGGGAATCCCCCAGATGCGGGGCCTCGCACCAAGGGCGACTTCGAAGTCGAGGTTCAAGTAAGGTTGCGCCATCGCGGCGATGGCGATGAAGAAGGGAATGGAGCGTGAGATTGCGGACATGGGTGCTTTCCTTTGAAAGTACGTCACGGTCGCGGTTCTTTGTCAAGCTGCAGCGCGCACAGAACCGCGACGATGAGGGACTTTATAGTTCAGTGAAGCTGGCATCGTCGACCCAGGCACGGCCGGGGCCGCAGAGCACGAATCCAAAAGCGATTTGTTGGGCGCCGGCTGCAACGTCGGCATCGATGGTGTAGTAATTCCATTCAGCTCCGATGATGTCCGGTGACTTCTGGAAGGTACGGCCGCCCTCGCGGCGCTCGATGCGAAACCACAAACGGGCGCGGGTGTTGGCGCCTTCCACGCGCACCGCGGCACGATAACGAATGCGCCGCGCCCGCTGCGGATCCTTATTTACGATCTGATAAGGCGCGCCGAAACGGAAATCCTGAGCCGCAGAAGAGCGGGGCGGCAACATCGCATACAGGTTGATGAACGAGCGCGCCGCAGGCGATGCAGGACCACTGAGCATCACGCAGTTGCGGCCTTGAGGGCAGTTCCGATCGACCAGGACCGCCTGAAATCCGTTACCGCCGACCGCCTTCATCTGCCAGCCTGCGGGCGGACGCCCCACAATGCCGGATTCGAAATCCAGGTTGAATGGGGCTGGGCGCGAGATCAGGCCAAGCCACACGATGATGCCAAGCAGGAGCGACGCTGCTGCCACTGCCAGGCTTTGTGCGGTGCCGGGTGCAATTCGTCGCATGGGACGCCGTCTCCTTTTTCCTTTAGAGGCCGCTCCCTTACGGTCGCGGTTCTGAAAGTGCCGTGCCGCGACCGTGCGCGGCGGGCAAAACCCTGTCATTCAGAACGCGGCAACCGGCAGAAAACGGGGCCACAGATTTTGCGCGGCGCCGAGATTCAGTACAATGAGTGACCGTGCACGATGGGTACGCCTGAACCACAGACCGACGTTGCGTCTCTGCTGGCGGGGATGAAGAACGGCGACAGCGAGGCGCTGTCGAAGCTCATCGCGCACGTTTACAATGACTTGCGCCGGGTGGCGGCGCATTGCCTGCGCGACGAGCGCGCCGGGCACACGCTGCAGCCTACGGCGCTCGTCCACGAAGCCTACCTGCGGCTGGTGGATCAGACCCGCGCCACCTGGGAAAATCGCGCGCAGTTCATGGGAGTGGCAGCGCAGATCATGCGGCGAATCCTGGTCGACCATGCGCGACATCGGTCCGCCGCGAAGAGGGGAAGCGGGGCCAGTCCGATCGATCTTGACGACATCGACGCGGCTGCGGAAATCGAACTGTCCGAAGAACTGCTGACGGTTGATGAGGCGCTGACACGCCTGAGTAAGCTGGACCCACAGCAGGCGCGGGTGGTTGAGATGCGTTATTTCGGTGGCATGACGGTGGAGGAAACCGCGGAGGCGCTGGCGATCGCGCCCAGGACGGTCAAGCGGGATTGGGCGATGGCGAAAGCCTGGCTGCGCGTGGAATTCTCCTTGAAGGACCGGGCATGACTCCGGAGCGCTGGACGCGCATCAAGGAGATTTTTGGAAGCGCGCTGGAACTGCCGGAACAGGATCGGCGCGCCTATCTGGAAGAGAGCTGCGCGTCCGATCCGGCGTTGCGGGAGGAAGTCGAGCGGCTTCTGGCGAGCGAAGGCGGTGAGCTCGAGAGCCCGGTTTCGCACGCGATCGCAGCCGCGCCGCCCGACATTGCGCGGGGCGCCATGCTGGCGCACTATCGAGTGGAAACGAAGGTAGGGCAAGGCGCGATGGGCGCTGTCTATCGCGCGCACGACACGCGGTTGAACCGGCGAGTCGCCGTCAAGGTGCTGCCGCCCGACCAGTTCAACGATCCGGTGCGGAAGCAACGCTTCATTCGGGAGGCTCACGCGGCATCCGGTCTGGTGCATCCGAATATCGTGACCATTCACGACATAGGAACCGAAGACGACGTTCACTTCATCGCGATGGAGTACGTCGAGGGGCGGCGCCTGGATCAGATCATCCCGCCGGCGGGCCTTCCGGCGAAGCAGGCGGTGGCATACGCCATCCAGATTGCCGGCGCGTTGACGGAGGCGCATGCCGCCGGGATCGTGCATCGCGACCTCAAGCCGCGCAACATTATGGTGACGCGCGAGGGCCTGGTGAAGCTGCTCGATTTCGGCGTGGCGCGAAGAACGCGCCTACCCGAAAATGATGGCGAGCGGCTGAGCGTCGAGGGCGAGATCGTGGGGACGCCGTCGTACATGTCGCCGGAGCAGGTTCGCAGCAGTAAGGTGGACGCGCGTTCGGACATTTTTTCGTTCGGCGCGGTGTTCTACGAGATGGTGACGGGCCGCTGCGCGTTCGATCGAGGCTCGTCGATCGAGACGATGAATGCGATCGCGACGGCCGAGCCGCCCGAGATTTCGACAGACGGACGCCCGGCGCCGTTTGCGATTGAAAGCGTCATTGCGAATTGTCTGAAGAAGGCGCCTGAGGATCGCTTCCAATGCGCACGGGACGTCGGGTATGCGCTGGAAGCGATTGCGGGAGCGATGGGCGCCGTGCCGGCCACGGTCCGCCCGGTAAGCCGGCTGCGCCGTGCAGCCCTATGGGTGGCGGCGCTCGCGGCGTGCTTCGGGCTCGCGTTCCCGCTGGCGTATGTATGGTTCGGCGCGAAGGGCGCGCACCCGGCGCTGGATGCCAGAACCTTCGCGCAGGTCACCGACGAGCCCGGCGCAGAGCTGTTTCCATCGCTCGCACCCGCCGGCGGAAGCGTGGCGTACGCCAGCAAGGCCTCGGGCAACTGGGACATCTACGTGCGACTGGTGGGAAGGGACGAATCCACCAACCTGACCAAAGATTCGCTCGAGGACGACATGCAGCCCGCGTTCTCGCCCGATGGGAAACAGATCGCGTTCCGCTCCGATCGCGAGGGCGGCGGCGTGTTCACGATGGGCGTCGACGGGAGTCACGTACGACGCATCACCGAGGCGGGATTCAATCCCGCGTGGTCGCCCGATGGGAGGCGAGTGCTGTACGCCGAGGAAGGCGTCGCGCGGCCGGAAGATCGCACGGGAAGCCTGAGCCAGCTTTGGTTCGTCGAGGTCGGGAGCGGACGAAAGACCCTGGTCGGAAAGAATGACGCGGTGCAGGCGCAGTGGTCGCCGCGAGGGAGTTTCATCGCATACTGGGCGATCGATCTGGACGGGCGGCGGGATATCTGGACGGTTCCGGCCGCCGGCGGACAGCCTGTGAGAATTACGCGCGATGAGTATCTGAATTGGAATCCGGTGTGGTCGCCCGACGGAGCGTACCTTTACTACTGCAGCAACCGCGGGGGACGCACGGGGATCTGGCGAGTGCCGATCAAGGAGAGTTCCGGAGAGCCGCGCGGAGCGGCGGAACCGATCCGGACTCCTGCGCCCTATACTTCGCACCTGAGCTTCTCGCGCGATGGGCGGCGCATGAGCTACGTGCATCAAGTGACGACGGGGCGGATCTCGATGGTCCGCTTCGACCCGGCGCGGGAGCTGGTGTTGAGCGAGCCGAAGGAAGTGACGCAAAGCTCGAGGGGAGCGTCGCGGCCGGCGCTGTCGCCGGACGGCAAATGGCTGGCGTTCAACACGACGGAGCAACAGGAGGATCTGTTCGTGATCAGCGCCGATGGATCGGGTTTGCGCCAGCTCACGAATAACAATTCGCGGAACCGCGGGCCGCGCTGGTCGCCGGACGGGAAGCGGATCGCGTACTTCTCGACGCGCAGCAGTGATTGGGAAATCTGGACTGTGGATGTGGACGGCGGCGGCTTGCGGCAGATGACTCATCTGGGCGGACAGAACGTCGCGTGGCCGGTGTGGTCGCCGGACGGGCGGTATCTGGCGTACACGATATTCGGCGTGAACACGTTCCTGCTCGAGACAGCGAAGCAGTGGACCGCGCAGACGCCGCAAAAGCTGCCGGCCATGCCGGAGGCGGGACAGCTCTTCAATGGCTGGTCGTGGTCGCCGGACGGGCGGGCGCTGGCCGGCTTCCTGAATCGTGGCGACGGGCTCGCCATTTATCTGCCGGCCGCGGGGACATTTCGGAAGCTGACGGACATCGGCTCGGACCCGGTATGGCTGAGCGACAGCCGGCGGCTGCTGTTTCATCACAGGGGAAAGATCCACCTCATCGACAGCGAATCGGGGCGGATGCGCGAGGTGCTGTCGATCGCTCCCGAGG
>JBOGMR010000719.1:0-5621 GCA_050746825.1 Bryobacteraceae bacterium
GGTCTGCAACGCGCTTCCAGTGTGACCAGGGCGCAATTCTGACTCATCGTCCGCGGCTGGAATCGAGGCGGCCCAGAACTCGCGGCCTTCGCGATCCTTGACGATCCATCCGATCTCGTAGTGACGCACGGCCTTGGAACTGCGATTGCGAACCTCGATGCGCGGGCTACGAGCCTCGTTGCCGGCAACGCGCGCCGATCCCTGCATCGGCTCGATGGGCGAACCCGGGAACTGGAGGAACGCGAACTGTACCTCACGTTCAGGACCCTGAGCCGCAGCCGCCGTCGCGCGCCCGCTCCAGGCCACCTGCACGTCGAGCCGCGGACGCGCAGTCAGACGATTCAGGCTATCGAGCGCCGCACGATGCAATCCGTCGGGACCGTAGGTCTGCAGGATCGACTTGAAATACTGCCGGTCGCGCTGCGCTTCGGTCTCCCACACCATCATCGACCGCCGCGAATCCAGGCGGTTCGGACCATAGAACGAGTGATCGTGAAACAGGACGCCGTCGAGGGTCACCCGCACGAGCGCGCCGCCGGACGGCTGCCGCGGCGAGAGCAGGCGCATGTCGATGCGAAGCGGGAATACGTCGCCCGGACCGACATCGAGGCTGGGACGCGCCACCGAGGCTTTGCCTCCCGGTGTGACTTCTTGCGCAGAGACCAGCACCGTGACGCCGCGCACGCGGTTGCGGCTCGAATTGCGCAGCATAAGACCCATGTGGAGATCCAGTTCCATGGCGCCGCCGCGCGAAGTGGCGCGCGATTCGCCGAAGTCCGAAGAAACCAGCGTGAGCGGCGAATCGCCCGGCAAATCGATCTTGATCGAGCTGCGTGGATCGAGCGCCGTGTCCTGCGCCGGCGCGGCGCAGGCCAACACGAGCGCGAAACCGAACTTAATGAGTCGATACCACATTTTGAATCGTTACCTGACCCGAAGAATCCACAAACCGGGCGCTGACCGAGCCGCGTGCGCTCGCCGTGAGCGTCACGTTCTCCTTATCCACGCCCTCATGCAGCAGGCCGAGCGCCTGGCTGCCCTGCTTCAACTCGATTCCAGTTGACGTCGCCTCGAAGAGCATCGTGTCAGGGGCCTGGGCAACCTGCAATGCCGGAATCACCGGCTCGGGGCGCTGCAGCCAGACGCCGGCTACCACGAGCACGATCACGGCGGCGTACGCGAGCACCGTGTGCATCGCCCGGAGCGTCTGCCGGCCGTCCGGCGCCAGGGGCTGCGCGACGCACTCCCCGGCCGCAAGCCCCAGGCGGATATTCGCTTTCATTTCCACCGCCAGACGGTTCCAGGAGACTTCAGGCAAACTGTTCAAGGCCTTCGACTCTTCGCGGGCGGCATCGAACTCCGCGACAACCGCAGTGCACTCCGAGCAACTGCGCACATGGCGCTTCACGATCCACGAGCGCAGCAGGCTAAGATCGCCGCCCGCGTGCAAAGCCAGGTCGTGCTCGCCAGGATGACGCATCATCGCTTCCTCCGCTGAATGTACCGGCGAAACTTGATGCGCGCGTTCGCGATGTGCGAACGAACCGTGTCCTTCGAGCAGTCGAGCCGTCGCGCCACTTCATCGGCCGGCAGCCCCTCGACGTCCCGCAGCAGCAGCGCCGTGCGCTCGCGTGCGGTGAGGCGCCGCAGCCCGTCTTCGAGATAATCCTGGTGCTCGGACCGCAGCAGAATCTGTTCGGGAGTCTCGCCACCCGATTCCGGCGCGCATTCGATCTCACAGAAATTCACGCGCCCGTGCCGCCGCAGAAAATCGATCGCCGTGTTCGTCGCGATCCGAGACAACCAGTGCGCCGCCTTCTGCTCGTCCTTGAGCTGCTCCTGCCGCTGGAGCGCCTTGATGAAGGTCTCCTGCGTCAGGTCTTGCGCGTCCGCCACGTTTCCGACGATGCGGTAAATCTGGATGAAAATGCGGCGCAGGTTATCGGAGACGAACTTGCTTTGAATATCTTCCGATACGCCGGATTCGGTCCACTGATTCACCTTCACGGCCTCACTGGCGGCGATTGTTTCGACGGAGGCGCCCATGTCCTTACAAAAGGTTGACGCTCAGATCCGTCAAACGTGGAAACAACTTTCGCCTACACTTAAGTATATGCGGGCCGTTGGCGTGATTGGAATCGGCAAGACGCCGTTCGGCGCCTGGGCCGATCGGGACCTGCGCTCGCTGGCGGTCGAAGCAGGGTTTAAGTGCTTGCAGGATGGGCATGTAGAGCCCACACAGGTCGAAGCGTTCTACCTAGGAAACTTCGCCGGGCCGTCGTTTGCCGGTCAGAATCATCTGGCGCCCTACGTCAGCTCGGCGCTTGGGATCCGCGGAGTTCCGGCGACCCGGGTCGAAGCGGCTTGCGCGTCGAGCGGATCCGCGTTCTATCACGCCGTCTCCGCCGTCGCGGCTGGCCTCCACGACGTGGTGCTGGTGGTTGGCGTCGAGAAAATGACCTCGCAGACCACAGCGCGTGTCACCGAGATTCTGGCATCGGCGGGCGACTGTTCGGGCGAGATTCGCGCAGGTTCCACCTTTCCCTCTTTGTTCGCCATGATCGCACGGCGGCACATGCATGAGTTCGGGACGACGCGAGAGCACCTGGCGGCCGTCGCGGTGAAAAATCACGCGAATGGCGCATTGAATCCGGACGCGCATCTGCGCAAGGTGATCACGCTCGAGCAGGCGCTGGCGGGAAAGCCGGTCGCGGAACCTCTGAATCTCTATGACTGCTCGCTGATCAGCGACGGCGCGGCAGCCGCTCTGGTGGCGCCGCTTGACCGGGCGCGGGATTTCACCAACAAGCCGGTGCGAGTGCTCGGGATCGCGCAGGCGTCGGATTACGTCGCGCTCGATCAGAAGGAAGACATCACGACGTTCCCCGCGGTGCGCGCGGCGGCCGAAAGGGCGTACCGGATGGCGGGCATAGGCCCTGCCCAGATCGAGTTCGCCGAAGTGCACGACTGCTTCACGATCGCCGAGATCATCGCACTCGAAGACCTCGGCTTCGCGGCGCGCGGCCAAGGCGGGCCCTACTCCGCGGCGGGCTGCACGGCGCGCACAGGCGCGCGGCCGATTAACACCAGCGGCGGGCTCAAGTCGAAGGGGCATCCGGTTGGGGCAACGGGCGTCGCGCAGATCTGCGATCTCGTGCAGCAGATCCGCGGCGAAGCGGGCGAGCGTCAACTCGCCCGCCGCTCGCTTGGCCTCGCGCAGAACCTCGGTGGGTCGGGCGCATCCTGCGTCGTAAGCATTCTGGGGGCGGCATGACGAGCGGCCGCGTCTACACAGAAACAGTAGTCCACGTTGCGCCTTCGGCGTTCGAGAAGGACGCACCGTACCAGGTTGCGATCGTGACGCTCGACGACGGCAGCCGCGTCACGGGACGTGTCCTGGCGGATCGAGCGGGCGATCGGGTGTCAATCGACGATGCGGTCGCGCTCGTCGAGACGCGGGACGGCGTTCCTTTTTTCAGGAAATCGGAATGAAACTTGCGAAACGGATGGAGCGGATTCTGGTGGAATCCGCGTTCGAGGTGCTGGTGCGCGCCCGTGCGCTCGAAGCCAAGGGGAAGCACGTCATTCACCTGGAGATCGGCGAGCCGGATTTCCCGACGCCGCAGCACATCGTCGATGCCGCCAAGCGCGCGCTCGACGAGGGTTGGACGCACTACGGCCCGGCGCAGGGCTACCCGGAGTTGCGCGAAGCGGTCGCGGCGTACATTTCGCGCACGCGCGCGATTCGTGTGGGGCCGGAGCGCGTTTCGATCGTGCCGGGCGGAAAGCCGATTCTCTTTTTTCCGATGCTGGCGCTGCTCGAACCCGGCGACGAAGTGATCTATCCCGACCCGGGCTTTCCGATTTATGAGTCGATGACGCGCTTCCTCGGCGCGACACCGGCGCCAATTCCGCTGGTCGAGAGCCGCGGGTTTTCCTTCGATCTCGACGTGCTCCGCGACCGGTTGAGCGGCCGCACGCGGCTGCTGATCCTTAACTCGCCGCAGAATCCCACCGGCGGCGTGATCCCCGCCGAAGACATTCGCGCGATCGCCGATATGGTGCGCGACCGCGACCTCCTCGTGATCTCCGACGAGATCTACTCCCGCATCTATTACGGCGAGCCGCCCACTTCGATCGCTTCATTGCCGGGAATGCTGGAGAAGACGATCATCCTCGACGGTTTTTCGAAGACCTACGCGATGACCGGCTGGCGCATGGGCTACGGCGTGATGCCGGAGTGGCTGGTAGACGCGGTGAGCAAGCTGATGGTGAATTCGAATTCCTGCACCGCCAGTTTCACGCAGCGCGCAGGAATCGCGGCGCTGAACGGCCCGCAGGACGACGTGGACAAGATGGTCGCGGAATTCCGGCGGCGCCGCGATTCGTTCTGCGACGGCCTGAACGCGATCCCGGGTTTCCGCTGCGCGCGCCCGGGAGGCGCATTCTACGCCTTCGCGAACATCGAAGGCACGGGAAAGAGTTCCAGGGAGCTGGCCGATTTCCTGTTGAACGAAGCCGGCGTCGCCTGCCTCAACGGCGGCGCATTCGGCCAGTACGGCGAAGGCTACATCCGCTTCAGCTACGCGAATTCTCTGGAGAACCTCGTGGCGGCGGTGGATCGGATTCGCGCGGCGCTAGCGTAACCAGCGTTGCGCCCCACCCGCCTGCTTCCGCCGGCGCATCGCTGAACGAAGCGACGAACGGCGTCCGCGCCAGCACCGCACGTACGATCTCCCGCTGCACTCCGATGCCGCGCCCGTGAATGATGCGCAGCGCGGTGAATCCGAGCCGGTGCGATTCTTCGAGGTAGGCTTCCACCGCATCCTTCACGTCGCGCGGATGGACGGTGTGCAGGTCGAAGATGTCGGTGATCGGAATGCGGACCGGATCCACAGTTCAGCAGAAGATCTCGCTTGCGGGAATCTTGACGTTGTACTCGGGAATCTCGTAGGCGCCGACCTTCACTCGTTTTCCGTCCCGATAGACCGTGAGCTCACGCTTCTCCGGATCGACCACCCAGACATGCGGGACGTCCCATTTCTGGCAGTCTTCGAGCTTCTCAAGCAGTTTGCTGGGCCTGTCGTCTGGAGAGAGGATCTCAATAGCGACGAGCGGCGGCGTGGAGGGAACAAGCTCCGCAGGCTTCTTTCCGGCGTAAATGGACAGATCCGCGATGCGGACCCGCGTAGCAGCTACTCGTGTCCTTAGCTCAGGCCGGCCGTGGAACGGCAAGGTCTTGCTCAATTCGCCAAAGATCAAGCAAAAACGCCAATGGATTTCACTGTGGGGGCTGTTGGGCAGATCTCTCTCCACGATTTCGCCATCGACGTACTCACGATCGTAGTCGTCGAAGCTGGTCCTGAAATACTCTTCCAGCGGCGCCAGCGTTTTGGCTCCCATGTTTTTGATTGTACTCCTCTCACCTCAGCGGAAGATTTCGCTCGCCGAAATCTTCACGGTGTACTCGGGAATTTCATAATGTGATCCAGCCGATCCTCCGCGACGAGAATTTCAATCGCGACCAAAGACGGCCGGGAGGGAACACGTTCCATCGCTGCTCCCCCGCGTACACGACGAAATCCGGAACGCGTACCCGCGTCGGCGCCGCAGCGATGGAC
>JBOGMR010000720.1:0-4830 GCA_050746825.1 Bryobacteraceae bacterium
TGTACACCGTATCGGTGAGCCCTTCCAGCTTCCGCACCAAGATTTCGGTGGGATCGAATCCGTGGGCGAAAGACGATCTGAAGCACAACCTGGCGAGCATCTGCGAGCGCTACGGCGGCGGAGGCCACGCGCGTGTCGGGGCCATCAGCTTCGAGCCGGGCGAGTTGGAGAGGGCCCGCAAGGTAGCGGGCGAAATCGTGGCGGAGCTGAAGAGGTAGTGACCTACTCGTGACGCAGCGCCACCGTCGGGTCGCGGCGCCCGCGCATCTCCGCCGCTTTGCGGCTCACGCCCTGACGCAAGTAGCCGTTGATCTGGTTGTCGAGAAATCCAAGCTCGGCTTCCATCCGCTTTCCCATCGTCTTCTCTGGAACCACGATTTGCAGCTCAATTGGCGCCGGATTATTCCAGCTAAGCTAGCTGTGGCGGAGCGCGACGAGCGGATCCACTCGCGTCGCTCGCCGCGCTGGAATCAGACAGGCTAGTGCTGCCACGAGGAGCAGCAGTCCGGCGGCGCCGCCGAACGCCCATGCGTCGAGTGGTTGCACGCCGAACAGTTGATTCCGAACGAAGCGCGTTAGCGCAGCCGAGAGCAGGAGCCCGAGGATTGTCCCAATGGCGGCCAGCCGAAGTCCGTTGAACAGCACGCCGCCGAGAATGTGGTGACGGTGCGCGCCTAATGCTGTTCGAATGCCGATGTCACGGATGCGGCGCGTCACGCTGTACGCCATCACTCCGTAAACTCCGACCATTGAAACAATCAACGCCAGAAGGGCCAGCGCGCCAAGTAGGATCGCGCGGAAACGCGGTATCGCGATCGAATCGGCCACCACCAGGCTCATGGTTTTCACGTCATCGAGAGGCATCGTTTTGTCGACCGACCAGATCGCGCGGCGAGTCTGCGTCGCGAAGGAGAGTGGATCGTTTGCTGTCCGGAGAACGAGAAACGTCAGAACGCGCATCGAGCCGAGCCAAACACGGTCCTGATCGTACGGAACGTAGAACTTCGGTTCAGGATCCTTATCTATCGCCGCGTGCTTCTCGTCCTGGACCACGCCGACAACGGTGAGCCACTCGCCGGCGGTGCGAATTCTCCTGCCGGCCGGTTCGCCGGTCGGCCAAATGGCTGATGCCAGCGCACGATTGAGAATGACGACACGTTCCGCCTTGTCCCGGTCTTCTGCGCCGAACACACGGCCTCTCCAGAGGGCGATCTGCATGACTCGAAAATAGTCCGGGGTCACTACATTGCTCTCGGCCCAGTGCTCGGTTTCGGACGATTCGGTGCTAACCGTCCTTCTCGACGAGCGCCCGCTGAGTGGCAATGTCATCACCAGCGCCGCCGACGCCACACCCGGTTGCGATTGCACCTCCTGAAGAACCTGCCGATGAAACTCGCGGACTCGCTCCAGCGACCTGTATTGATAAATCGGCGGACTCAACCGCACGGTGAGCACCGGGTCGGGACGAAAGCCCATATCGACAGCGTACAGGGCCGACAGCGTGCGAATCATCAATGCCGCACCGACCAGGAGTACGAGCGAGACCGCGACCTGGAGAACGACGAAGGCGCTCGTGAGCCGGATGGATCCGGGCAGCATGTTTGGCGCGGCAACTTCGGCTTGCATCGCACCGGCCAGTTCGAGACGCATCAGGGCCAGCGCCGGCACGAGCGCAATCAGCACGGCGGTCAACAGCGACAGTCCGGCAGCGGTGAAGAGCACGGTCCGATCGATGCCGATCTGTTCGATACGCGGCACGTTGTGGGGAAAGAACGGAACCATCGCCCTCAAGCTCCAGTGTGCGCCCACCAGACCCAAGCCGCCCCCGGCGGCCGCCAGCACCACATTCTCGGCGACTGTTTGCATCAACAGACGGCTGTGGCTTGCGCCGAGCGCGACACGCAAAGCGATCTCGCGCAGACGGGCAGTCGAGCGCGCCAGGAGCAGGTTCGCCACATTGGCGCACGCGATCAGAAGCACGAGCGCGACGGCGGCGACCAGGAGCATCATAGCCGGGCGCAGGCTCTTTGTGACGCCTTCGGCTACGGGAGCGAACCTCGCCGTCCAGCCTGCGTTCGTGCCGGGATATTTCTGCGCCAGTTGCGCCATCACCGCAAGAAGTTCTGCTTTCGCGTGCTCGAGACTGTGGCCGGGCTGGATGCGAGCGAGCACGGGCGCCGGCCGGGACTTGCGGCCGGTCTGCTCTTCCGCCGCGGGGATCCAAGGCTCCCACATCTCGCAGGTAAGACCGGGCACCTGAGGCGCGCCTGGCGGGCAGCGGAAGGCCGCCGGCATCACACCGGCGATCTCGTAGGATCGGTTGTCAAGCTGAATCGTCCGCCCGATCACCTGCGCGTCGGCGGCGAAGCGGCTGACCCACAAGCGATGACTCAAGACGGCGACGCGGCGGCCGAGCCGATAATCGCCGCTGTCGAGTGTTCGGCCCAGCAGGGCGTTCGAACCCAGCAACGTGAAAAAGTTGGCTGCGACCTGCAGGCTGTTGACATTCGAGGGCACATCGCCTGCCAGCAGATGGCGCCGTCGCCAGTCGTAGGCGGTGAAGCCTTCCCAGGCAGTGCGGCTCTATTTCCAGTCCGCTAGGTCCGGCAGAGAGGTTCCCAGGACATATCCTTTCGGCAAGCGCGGGTGAGTCTGATGAATCTCGACCAGGTTTTCGGGCGCGCGGAACGGCAGCTGCGTCAGCAGCAGAGCGTGTAGAACGCTGAAGATGGCGCAGGTGGCGCCGATTCCGAGAGTCAGCGAAACAAGAGCGGCGGCTGTGAACGCGGGGGTTCGGCGCATCATGCGGAGCCCGTAGCGCATGTCGCGCATCATCGCGTCGAGCCAGGTCCATCCCCAGGTTCCCCGGCTGATCTCGACGTAACGCGTAGCATTGCCGAACTCTCGAAGCGCTTGCTGCCGGGCTTCGTGTTCACCCGTTCCGGCCTCGACGAGGTCGTCAACTCTCTCGGCGATGTGCGCCTCCACCTCGCCGGTGAGCTCCCGATCGATGCGACGTCCTCGAATGAAAGCAACCAAGCGCTTCACGGCCCACCCTAGTTTACTCTATGCCTAGATTGAAATAGCAACAGCAGAGTTGTCAAGTGAAATCTGCCGCCGGGCCGCGGACATGTCCCTCGGGATACTCGTGATAAACGAATGTTCTCTCTGCTACACACCAGCGAAGCCGCTGCCCCGCGCCACTTTACCTCCACAGGGCGCGCTGCTTTTCGCCGAGCGGCTTCCAATCGAAGTTGCCTTCCGCGATTACGCGGGCAGTCCGGGCGAGACGTATGCGTTCCTCGGGGTGGGCTGCCAGATACGCAACTCCCTCGACGAACTGCGTAGCGTTGTCCGCGATCCACACGCTCCGGCTGTGCTCGAGGCCGAGCCCCGCGCAGCCGCACGCGGTCGACACGACGGCGCGCTCCATCGCCATCGCTTCGAGGACTTTCAGATTTGTGCCAGCCGAGACGACCGTCGGGACCACCACGACGTTCGCCACAACGTAGAATGGACGCACGTCGCGCACGAAGCCGTGGACTTTAACGCCCGGCTCATTGGGCAAGTCTCGGAGGCCGGTGAATTGCCGCCAGTAGAGTTGATGGTCGCGGCCGGCGACGATGGTTGCGCGCATGGCGGGAAAGCGGTCTCGCAACGCCGGCCACACTTCTTCGACGAAGAAGCGGTACGCTTGCACGTTCGGAAAGTGATTGAATGAGCCAACGAAGAGCAATCGCATTCCAGGCTGCTCGGGCTCGGGCGTGAACCGCGCCAGGTCCACTCCGTTCTCGATTACGCTCGCCCCGGTCGCAAGGCCGGCGTCTTTGTCCGACATCACCACGACGCGCTTGAACCGGCGCAGAGCTCTCGATTCGAACCGCCGCCAACGGTACAGATCCCACCAGGATGCGGCGGTCCGCTCCCGCTCGTGGACCTGGCGAAACAGGTCCCAGGTGATGTCGTGTTCGACGAGCACATCTCCCGCATACGAAGCCAGCTGCGTATACTCGACCTGGACAAGGTCCACACTGTGCTCTGCGAGGGCGCGCCGCATGGACGGCGAGTCGAACTCGGCGACTTCCGGCGGACGAAGCGTCGACCAGCGCGGCTCCCGATAGTACGGCTGCTCAACGACGACGGCCTTGGCGCAGAATTCGAGCACCGGTCCGAACTCCTGCTCAACAGGTTTGGGCGCGAAGGCGAAGAGGAATATGTCGAACTCTTCGGCGGCTTCGCGCAGCAGGTGAAAGATCCGCACCGCGCCGCCATGCGCGAGTGGAAACGGGAAGTACGGCGACAGGACTGCCACCTTGCGGCGACGTGGATCGGGCGGACGGCCGTCGACGGAGTGGACCGTGCCGGGAATCCGCGTGCGATCCCGCTTCCATGGACAGAGCCACGTGGGCCGCAGGAAAATCCGGTCGAGGGGCACGCCCCTTAGGAAGAGGGCGGATGCGACCGGAGTCGTGAGGCGCAAGTGATGCCGCTCCAGGTTCGCGTTGTAAGCCAGGATCTTCGCCGGCGCGAGCGCCACCGCAACCGCTCGAAGGGAATGCGGCGCCGCGTCGAACAGCACGGGCGCAAGCGCGATGCGATAGGGCCGAAGCACGTCGCGCAATCGCAAGTACAACTCGCCCGAGTCCGAATGAGGGAGCGAGATCACAGTGACGCCCGGCATAACAGGTGCGGCGCCAACTGAAACCACGAAGTGCCGGCGATCCCGGACCAGACCTCGCACCTCGTGCAACATCGCGCTGCAACGCTCGTCGCCGCCTGTCCAGAAGGTGACAACCACCCCATCCGGATCCTTGCCGAGCAGGCCGAACA
>JBOGMR010000721.1:0-11676 GCA_050746825.1 Bryobacteraceae bacterium
CCCGAGGAGATCGCACGGCGCGGATTTGCGGTGAGCGCGGACGACCGCCACATCTATTTCGGCACGAGCACGACGGAGGCGGATGTGTGGATGGTGAATTTTGAGCGGTGAGCGCCGGCAGGCGGGGCTGAGGTCGACGCAACCATGGACGCGTGTGCCGGACTCCGCGGGCCAGTTGATGTTAGACTGATCCCAGACGTTCGAACGGCACTTGCTCGGCCTGGGCGGCTGAGTGGGTCGAAGCCGGTTCGGCGCATTTCGAAAGGAAACTCGGTGAAGGTACACTTAGTGAATCCAAGTGATACTGCCTTTGGTACGGCGGTAATCACCCCACGATGGCTGTACGTGCTTGCAACAGCCACACCTGGCATTTTCGGCGATCCAGAAATCTGCGATGAAACTTTGGAAAAGCTGGACCCTGCGCGGCTTCAGCCCGGCGATGCGGTGGGGATTGGAATTCACACGGGCAACGCGCTGCGCGGGTACGCGGTCGGGAGGCTGGCCCGGGAGCGCGGGGCGTACGTGATCTTCGGAGGAATTCACGCTACTCTTTATCCCGAGGAAGCGTTGGAGTTGGGCGGCGCGCATTCTGTAGTGAAAGGCGACGGCGATGTCGTCTGGGGTGAAGCGCTGGCGGATTGCTCACAGAACAAGCCCCGCAGGATTTATGAAGGCGGCCGGGTGGAGGCGGAACAGTTCAAAGCAGCGCGTTGGGATTTGCTTCCCGAGGGCCGTTACATGTGGGCCTCCGTGCAGACCGTCCGCGGGTGCCCGAAGCACTGTTCCTTCTGTTCGGTCTGGCGAACCGACGGCCAGCGGCCGAGACAGCGAACGTCCGACGTCGTGATCGAGGAAGTTGTAGAACTCCGCCGCCGTGGATTTCGGTTTATCGCGCTGGCGGATGACAACTTCTATCCTGTGACGCTCACGGACATCAAGCTGGCCGAACGTCAGGGCAACCAGGAAAAACTCGACCGGCTGCGTGCGATGCGCGACGAACGATTTGAATTGATGGAGCGTCTGGCTGAACTTCCGCGCGACATGACGTTTTTCACGCAGATCACCATGGAGGCGGCCGAGGATTCGAAGTTTCTGGATGCCATGAGAGCCGCCAGAATTCGGGGAGCTCTGGTTGGGGTGGAGGCCGTCACAGCGGAAGGTCTGAAGGCCGTTCACAAGGACTTCAATTGCTCCGGAGAAAGCCTGGTCCGGCAGCTGCGGAAGTTTCAGGAGCATGGCGTGCACGTGTTAGGCTCGTTTATTTTCGGGCTGCCGACCGACCGCGAGGATACGTTTGGCGCGACTCATCGGCTTGCCGAAGAGTCCGGAGTGACGTTTGCGCAGTTCGTCATGCTGACGCCTTTTGCGGGAACTGTGGATTTTGACAAGTGGGAGAAGTCGTTTGGCGAGAATGTACCTGTGGTCGAGGGCGCTCCGATCACCCGATATTGGTTGATCCCCGCAGACTCACGGCCGAAGATGTTCATGCCTCATCCCACCATGACCTCCGAGGAGATGAGGCGGAGAACGCAGGACGTTTGGGATCGATTCTATAGTTGGCGCTCGGTGTGGAAGCGGTCGAACTGTACACCGAATATGAAAGCGCGGCTGGCGTTTATTTTCGTCTCGAAGCTGTACAGGCAAATGTACGCCAGCACCGGCATCGCGACCGACAGCGCCCGCCGGAACCGGGCGAACAATTGGGCGAGATGGTTGGCGGTGCCGTGCCGCAAATTGTTTCAAGGGAAACCGATGCCTGCCTTGCAGATTCCGCCCTCGAAAAACGGAAAGGTTGCAGCGGCCATACCAAAGGCGGGTTATCTGCCCGTGATTGGATAAAGCGGCGAAGCCGGCAGTTACCAGTCCACTACCGACCCATCCTGAGGATCATAGCGGGTGCGGTATGGCTTGGGTTCGCCGACCTGCGACATGAGCTTGTTTTCGTCAATCGTAATACCGAGGCCGGGATCGGTCAGCAACGGGCGGTACCCGTCTTTCACCGGCGGCAGCGGCTTGGCAAGCAGGTCCGTGTATTCGTTGTCACCGCGTTCCTGAATCAGGAAGTTGGGGACTGAGGCGCCAATCTGGAGGCCGGCTGCCATCGAACAGGGTCCTTGGGGATTGTGCGGCGCCAGGGGCGTATAGTAGGCTTCCGCCATACCCGCGATAATCTTGAGCTCGGTGATTCCGCCCGCGTAACAAGGATCGGGCTGTAATATGGTGGCCGCCCGTTTCTCCAGGATCTCCTTAAATCCCCATTTCGTGAAGATACGCTCGCCTGTGGCGATGGGGATATGAGTCTTACGGGCAAGCTCAGCCATAATATCCACATTTAGAGCCTGCACAATCTCTTCGTAAAACCACGGCCGATAGGGCTCGAGCGCTTTCATGAGAAGCAATGCTGTCGGCGGCTGAACCTCGCCATGAAATTCAACACCAATGTCCACGCCTGGGCCGTGCTTTTCGCGCAGAGCTTTGAAAAATTCCACACAGCCATCGACATATTTCTGGCCCTCGACATACTTGATGGGCCCGCGTCCCTCGGATCGCAATTGGGTCTTCATGGCGTTCACGCCGGTTTGCGGGCTGACTCTTCCGTACACCCTGACCCTTTCGCGAGTCGGACCGCCCAGCAGCCTGTAAATCGGGACGCCGAAGGCTTTGCCCTTGATGTCCCAGAGCGCCATATCGATGCCGCTCGAAATCGCCGTCTTGATCGGGCCGCCGCGATAGAACGCGCCGCGGTGAATCGCCTGCCAGTGATGGACAACGCGGAGCGGGTCCTGGCCGATCAGATAGTGCCCGACTTCGAGCGCCCCGGCGGCGCAGGCTTTAGCGTCGTCCTTGAGCATCTCACCCCAGCCGGCGATGCCCGCGTCGGTCGAGATCTTGACAAACACCCAGGAGCTCTTTAATACGAATGCTTCAATCTTGGTGACTTTGATATTGTCTTTGGGACCGATCTGAGCCGCACTGGTTCTAGGGGCGGTGTACATCGCGTCGAGACCCAGCAGCGCGCCCGGGCCAATGAGTCCTCGAAGCCAGGACCGCCGGTTCATTTGCAGTGACATTGAAGAATTGCCTCCTTAGAAGTATTGGTTATTCCTCAAAACTGAATTCTCGCCTGAATCTGATAGAACCGATTTAATGACGAAGTCTGGCTCGTGACTCTTCCGAAGTTCGTCGCAGTTGGTGAGAGGTCGGGGCCGCTCATCTGCGAGCGATTCTGAAGGTTGATCGCGTCGCCTCGAAGCTGGATTCTGAGTCTTTCCCCGATCCGAAACTCACGCAGTACGTTGGCATTCCATTGATTTAGTCCATCCGCGCGAAGGCCGTTAAAGAAGCGTGGAAATACGCGGGTGTGAAAGGCCGCAGGCAGGTTGGAGGGGTTGCGTTCGAAGCGAAGGCCGGTATTGAACCACTGGTCGAGCGTCTTGGTTCCGGAAGATGCGTCCTGTTCAAACGTGTGGATATCGCCGTAATAGAAGAGGTTCCCCCAGCTCAACAGAGGGCCCGGCTGGAACTCATACGTCGCGGCGATCTGCCATCCGCCGAGGATGTGATTCAAGACGCCGCTCTGCAAGAACGCCCGGCCTCTGCCGAAGGGCAGCTCGTAAATGCCGGTCGCGGTGAAGCGGTGGGGCCGCGCCGTATCGCTTGGCCAGAAGAAAGTGGGTTCGGTATTGAACTCATTTTCGAAAATCGTCGCGTTCTCCTGGACCATGCGCGTATAGGAAGCGTTCACATTAAACCCGCTCGAGAATCTCCGCTGGAAATTGACTTCGAGCGCATGTGTGCGCGCTTTTCCAAGCGCTTCGGCCGAGTTATTGAGACCATTCATGTGAGGAAAGGGCCGAAGCAGGCGATTCTTCTGGATCGTTGTGCTGGTGAACTGCGCCAGCGTCGTCATGTGCTGGTAGAGGACGGGATCCGACGTGCGGATCGATTCGAAATTGCTGATGTGAAATGGATTTGGCACGTTTCGGTTCAACTCCGTCGCGATGGCATTGTTGCGCACGGCGCCGGTGGCCCAATACCGTTCGGGCAGCGGATCGAGCCTGCGCGTGAGGTTAATCTGATCGGCCCGCTGCCCCCAATACGATACCTCGATCATGGTGTTGGCGGATAATTCGCGCTGCACTCCCATGCGCCATCGCTGGACCCGCGGATGATGGCGATCAAAGCCGGTGTGAGTGAAGCCTTGTCCGACACGAGCCATCGATCCCAGCGCATCTCGCAGAGGTACATCGAAGCGCGTGCCGTCGGACCGCACGGGAAACGGATTGGTCAGCGGCGAGACGCCGTTCTTCGGGTCGCCCGCCAGCCAGTTGACTCCAAAATCGGTGGTCAGGAGCGTGTTCGTGGCGCGCGAGAAGCCGTACTGATCCGCCGCCTGATTCAGCACGTTCAATGTGTCGTAGTAAATGCCGTAACCGCCGCGGAAAATCGTCTTCTGGTGGATTGACCACGCCGCCGAGAGTCGCGGCAGCCACATCAGCTGATTCCGCCACAGCCTTTCGGGCACGCCATTCTTGCCCGCGTAGACGGAGCCTCCCTTGATCACGAATTGGCTCGCGGGCAGCTCCGGCAGCGGATTTCGCGCGTAGGCGGCCTGCGCCGCGGCTGAAATCGGAAGGCTCAGCTCCGGATCGAAATAGGACAACGCGCGATTGTAGCGTTCCGTCGGGCCTTGCTCGTATTCCATTCGCAGACCCAAAGTGAGCGTCAGGTTTCTGGTGACGCGCCAGGTGTCCTGCCCATACCATGCGTAGTAGGGACTCATCAATGCATAGGTATCGTTGGTGTCCACGGACATGCCCGTCGGAATCCCAAGCTGAAAAGCCGCCCAAACTAATCCGAGGCTGCCCGCCGGCGTGTTTCCGTCCTCATCCTTCCTCACGTAGTTATTGGCAAAAGCAAAATTGCCGGAGGTGAATCCGCCGTTCTGAATCTGCGTTCGATAGTGCTGCCGGAAATCGACGCCGGCGCGGAGCGAGTGCGCGTTGCGCACCTGAGACACGTTAAACTTCAGACCCTGCTGACGGCCTGTCGGGCCGGGATCGACGGTGGTGCTCAACACCATGTCACCGGACCAGGCCGTCATGCCCGGCCAAATCACTCTGGGCAGCACACAACTCCCGGCGCACTTGGCATCCATGTAAGCCGGAAGCCCCACGTCGGCCGGCTTATACCTGCGAGTTCCCAAGCGCTGATTTTGGATCAGAAACTGATTGCCGTCAACCGAGGCATTCAGCACGGTGTTCGCGTTCAGCGTATAGGTCCAGTCAACCGAGGCGCTGCGCGTGTTCCGCTTTTCGTTCCACGCCATCAGACCCGGCTCCGTATCGAACGTATAGTCCTGGGCATCTTCGACGAAATTGCTTCGGAGCCAGCGGAAAAAGAACCGATGTCTTTGGGTTGCGACGTAGTCGAAACGATTGTTCCAGGATTTGTAGTCCGTATTGTTCGGCATGCTCGAGGCCAGGTAGTTGTTCACCGGATCTCTTCGAGGATCGGCCGGATCGTTGTTGGGCAACGGCATGCGTTGCGCGTAAAAATTGTACATCGGGTGGGTGATCCGGCTGCGCGGGATGAGGTTGCCCGCGAAGGGAGTGCGCACGAAATGTCCTGCACGCGCGGGATCGGCGCGGGTCGTCAGCGGATCATAGACCTGATACCGCACAGGATCAATCTGCAACAGGGGTGAGTAGTCGCCGTTTCGCATCGCCACAGTAGGCACGGTGTAATTGATCTCGCTGGGCCGGGCGGACTGGAGATTCTTGACGCCCGAGTACCCCAGGAAGAAGAAGAGCTTGTTCCGGGCATCGAGCAGCTTCGGAATGTAGACGGGGCCGCTGATGGTGCCGGCGTAACTGTTCGTGTGGCCCGGAGGCAGCATGGGACGGGCGGCCAGCTCATCGGCCAGCGCGATGTTACCGGCCGCGCGCGCAGCGGCAATCTGCTGATAGCGGCTCTGCTTGACGAAGAACGAGGCCGCGTTCCAGCGCTGATTGAAGTATTGATGAGTGGCCGAACCGTGGAGGGAGTTGGCGCCCGACTTGGTGGACATCGAGATGTTCAAGCCCGTCGAGTGCCCGAAGGCTGCGTCGAAGTTGGACGTCTCAATCTTGAATTCGTCGATCACATCGGCGCTGGGCATATACGACACGCGGCGATCGGTACCGTTGGTAGAGGCCCCATCGAGCGACCACTCGTTGCCGCCGACATTTCCCGGCGAATAGTATCCAGACCCTCCGCCGACCTGGCCTTGAACCAGGAACTGCGTCGTGCCGGGCACCTGCACCCCGGGCGCCAGCCTGGTCAGCATCACGATGTTGTTGCCGAGGACCGGAAGGTCCATGACTTCGCGATGCGTCAGCGCCCGGCCGGTGGTGACTGTGCTCGTGTCAAGAATCGGGGCTTCGCCCGTCACCGTTACGGACTCGGCTGTTCCGCCGACCTCGAGCGTGATGTTGATTTGCAATTGGTCGCTCAGCCCGAGCGTCACGCCCGACCGCACGGATTTCTTGAAGCCGGCCGATTCCACGGTCAAACTGTAACGTCCAGGCAGCAGCAAGGGCGCCTCGTAGTAGCCGCTGCCATTCGTAGTCAGACGGGTCGCAGTGCCCGTATCGGTGTTAGTCACGATCACAGCAGCGCCGGCGACGACTGCTGCCTGAGGATCGGTTACCGTGCCGGAAATGTTCCCTCGGGTGTCCTGCGCCCCAACCAGGCAAGGAACAAGGAGGAAGAATAATGCCGAAGTGGCATGTCGCATTGAGACTCTCTTTTGCCAAAGCTAAGCGATTTGGTCTGTTCGCTTATACCTCATTTTTGACGTGTGGCGCAAGGCGGAAGGATGGCTGTCACCAATCGCGGGAAACCATCGCCCCGCGGCGGTGGGGCAGACGGTTGCGCCTGCCCAAGGTTCTTGTGATTCTGCGATGAATCAGGCGAGCAGGACGCTCAGTTTTTTGCCGGCCGTCGGAAACTTTGTGATGCCGCTCTGCATGACGTCCGCGGCCAGCGTGAGGTACAGATCGCCTTCCGTGCCGGTTACCTTCGAATGCAGACCGGTCGCCAAGCGTCCCGCATGCCCGGCAACGATGAGTGCGAGCCCGTCGTTCTTGTGCGGGTTGGCTTCGGCGTGTTCGTGCAAGTAGAGAAGGCAGGTGTGATCCAGCACGTTGCCTTCGCCTTCGGGAGTGGACTTCAGCTTCGCGAGCAAGTAAGCGAATTCCTCGACGTGCCAGCGGCAGATGTCGCGCAGAATGCGCTGCCCTTCGACGCCCTCGCCGCCGGGGGCTTTGCCATCGGAGTGAGTGTAGTCATGGTGCCGTGCGGCGGTGTAGCCCAGCCACGGGAAGCGCGACAGGCCCTGGCACTTGGTGAGCATATAGGACGCTACGCGCGTCTGGCGAGTCACGAGGGCGTGCACCAGCAGATCGCTTTGCAGCTTGGCGATGCGAGGCCAGTCCTTCATGTCGCCGTCGAAATCGGGCGCTTCCACTTTGCGGTACTCCGGCGGCAGGCCGGATATCGCGCGCTCCATGTCGCGGATGCCCGACAGGTGATCTTCGACGCGCGACTGGTCGTCCTTCGGCAGATTCTTCTTCAGGTTCGTCGCATCGATCCTGATCGCATCGAGGATGCTGCGCTTGCGGTTGATCCAGCCTTGCTCACGCTCGCCGAAGAGGCGGTCGAAGAGTTTGTTGGGCAGCATCTCGGGCGGCAGCGCCCGATCGTAGCCCACCCAGCTCATGTTGCGCTGGATGCTCTCGCCGAACGATTCCTGCGACACACCGAGCTGGAGCGAACGGAAGCGCGAATCGCCGCCGATCTGCGCCGCGATGGCCTGATCGATAGATGGCCCGCCGGCGCCGCGTCCTGTGAACCCAGTGCAACTCACCAGGCCGCTCATCGACTTGTGGTGGCCGTTGCCCGGACCGGGCGATGCCGCCGCGGAATTGTCCAGACCGCTCATCACGTGAATGTCGTTGCGGAAGGGCGCCAGCGGCGACAGGCACGGTGTGATCCTGTAGTTGCGGCCGGTTTCCGCCGGGATCCAGTAGCGCTCCGGGATTCCGTTCCCGTTGAACCAGACCACGAAGCGGTTCTCGATAGGCGCGTCTTTCTTGACGACGGACGTTTCTGCCGCATACGCGGTGCCGTTGGCGTTGAACATCGACACCAAGGGCGGCAATCCTACTGAGACGGGCGCTCCGGACAGCGTGATCCCCTTCAGAAACACGCGGCGCGACAGCCTAGCGCGCTTTGTAATCACGTGCGACATGAGTCGGTCCTCCTTCGTCTGGAGCTTCCCTTAGCCGAACCAATGAAATTATAAGCTCTTGGAAGTGAAATTGCGAGCGGCGAAAATCTTCTAGGACGCGGCGGATCAACGGCCGGTCCGCCGGGGTCTCCATACGGCCTGTGGTGTAACGGAAATACTGCTTCACGATACACTCCTGGCACTTTTCGGCCGTGGCCAGGACGGCGCCCAGACCTTTGGGAGACGAAAACTTGGATTCGGGAATACCGGCGACCCAACCCGTTGTATCGATATCGAGGTCCACGGTCTTGGGAGGAGCCCGTCGATCGCCCCGGCGGGGTCCGAAGAACTGTAGCTTGAGCTTTTCCTGGCGCGCGCCTACGGCATCAAACTTCTCAAATGCGTAACCGATCGGGTCGATCAAGTTGTGGCAGTTCGCGCAACTCGGGTTCGTGACGTGCTCGCTCAGACGTTCGCGGTTCGTCACCGGCCTGGCTTCGCTCACGGGCGGAAGATTGGTATCCACGCCGGGCGGCGGATCGGCCACATGCTGGCACAGGAACTGTTCGCGGATGAAAAGACCGCGCGCCGTAGGCGAAGTATCGTCAGGCTTCGCAGTGAGCGCGAGAAGCAAACCTTGTCCCAGCAGGCCGCCGCGCTCGGATTCGGCTGGAAACTCCACGCGATCGAACTCCTTGGCCGGCGCCGGCACTCCGTAGATCGTGGCCAGGTCGGAGTTCACGAAGCCGTAGTTGGCTGTGAACACGTCCATGAAGTTGCGGTTGTTCCAGACCAGGTCGGAGATGAACAGCCGGGTTTCCTCACCCATCGCGACGGCGGTTTCCCGCGTGTACTGCGGATATCGCCGGCGGTCCTTACTGGCCGACATCAGGCGATCAAAGCGCATCCACTGCGAGATGTACTCGTCCAAGCCCGTGCGGGCGCGCGGATCGGCAAGCATGCGCCGCGCGACCTTCTCCACGCCGGCGGCTGTCGCGAGCTCGCCGCGGGCAGCGCTGTCGAACAATGCCTTGTCCGGCATGGTGTCCCAAAGCGCATACGAGAGGCGCGCCGCGGTGACGTAGGGCTTCCAACTCGCGTTCGTCGTCTCTTCGGTTCGGAATAGAAAGTAGGGCGACTGCAACATCGTCTCGATGACGAGTTGAGCTCCCTTGAGAAAGTTAGAGTCGCGGCGCAATAGCGCTACGTACCGCTTGTGTTCGTCGGGATTGAGCGGACGCCGGAAAGTCTTGAGTCCGAATTCGCGGACAAAGCGCGCGCCGCAGACCGCCGACGGTGCACACGGAACGACGCCGAGCGCGTTGCCGCCCCGGAACGCGTTGCGGGCAAGTTTCTCGGCAGCGGCGCTGTAGGCTTCAATCAGCAGCGGCGACAGGTTCTGCGCCTGATATTGGTTCTTGAAACCGTTGACGTAGTCCTCGGGCGGAAACTGGCTGGCGGGATTGGTGAGGTCGCCCAGCAGGTCGCGAACGGTGTTGTTGTATTGACTGTGCGTCAGCCGGCGCAACATCACCTGCGTGCGTTTGTGTCCTACGCCGGACAGTTCTTCTTCGCGGTACTTCAAAGCCTTGGCTAAATCTTCGCCGGAAAGCGCGGCCAGTTTTTGCACCCAACCCTTCAGGACGTTCTCATCCGGGCTGCCGGGTTGAATCCGGACGCCGCCCGCGTGAGGGATGCGGTTGGTGGGCTTCTTCAGCAGCAGCGACTCTTCGGGCCGGTCTCGATCCACCAGCATGACCAGCGATTTGCCGAATGCTTCGAGGCGCGCCAACGCCGTGCCCGGCTCCGGAAACTGCAGCCGCGTAACGGATGCCACGCCGTCCGGGTTGTGGCAGGAGCGGCATTCGGCTTTCTCGAAGACGGGATAAACGGCGCCCGCGAAAGAGCCGTCCTGTGCGACGGCTTGCGACAGAGTCAGCAAAAGAGTCAGAACGATGAAAATGTATTTCGACACTTCTAGGGGCCTGGTTCATGATATCCCGTGAATCATCGATTTCGCAAGCTCGCGCTCGCCTCTTTGTCGCCCTGAAAAGGGCAACCTTACCGCGCACGACGGAACCACAGGACGCGACCGCACCGCATTTCGGTGGCGAGCCTATGGGAGCTGCCGTTCGGCCGCGTCCGGCGGTTCTTCAACACCTCGCACGGGTTCCTGAGCCGGCTGGCCAGCGGCGGGGAGAATTCGGTGATTTTCCAATATCAGTCGGGGTGGCCCGCGAGCCTGCCCGGCAATGCGACGTACGTGAAGGATGCCACGCTTCCGAGCATCGACTGGTCGGCGCCGATCGTCAAAGGCCACGCGACCTGCGCGGCGCGCTGGAACGACAACGGGACCATCACGATGGTCCCGGCGAGCGTTGCGGCCGGCTGCACGGATTACAACTGGCTGGTGATGCCGCGCTTCGGTCCGGCCAGCTATGCGCCGCAGCGCGATGGCCGCATCCGTCTGCACAGCGTGCCCACCGCCGACGTGGCGCTCAACAAAATGACACAGATCACTGAGCGGGTGGGATTTCAGTTTCGCGCCGAGGCGTTTAACGTCGCCAACACCTTATGTGCACAGCCGCCAAGGCTTCAACACGAACGCCGAAAGTTCGAGTTTCGGAACGCTGACGCGTGCGGCGGCGTCGTCCACCAACAGCAACCTGCCGAGGAATATTCAGTTCGGGTTCAAGCTGATCTGGTAGCGGGCTGGAATTTCTTCGAGTAAGGCGATTGTCGCCGAGCTGATTTCGAGATCGGACGCAGTCACACGAACGAGCGAGAGTAGTAGAAGTAGATCTTGACACTGTAGGGCAGCCTGCACTAACTCGCGTGTTCCAAAACACAGAGAACCGTGCGGCAGTCATAGTTTTGCCCGGACCCTTCCCAACTTTATCTCCTTGAGTGCACGCAGGAGTCGGAAGTTCATGCGGCGAGCGGGACATCTGGTTATGGCTAAGTCGACGTTCCATGGTCCACCGCGAACGCCAATCAGTGACCTGATGAGCATGATTCCGTTGAGGCGATGCAAGGGGGAATCCAGCGGCTTGTACCGCTTGTCATCGCTGAACTCCTGGGCGCCTTTCTTGGCCATGAGGTCAAGCGTTTCGCTGTCACTATCGATAATAAGGATGTTTATTTCCCCTTCGCGGTATTGGTCGGCCTTCTTGATGGCGACGTCGGCGATCTGTCGGGATGGCGATTTGCCTTCCGTTCGGGTGGTGTCCTCAAGGAGAACGAGCTCAGACTCCGGTGCATTTCGCTCCGCTTCATCATTGAGATCATCCTGCACCTTGCGATTGAAGTGTTTAACCTCGGCGTAGAATCTCTCACCCTTGAGGACGACAGCAAGATCCGGACGGTCTTGCATGGTCACTTCCGCACCATAGTCGAGCAGCATT
>JBOGMR010000722.1:0-3459 GCA_050746825.1 Bryobacteraceae bacterium
GATCTGTTCCGTGCCATTGAGTCTTCGACGCTGGGAATCCGCTTCGGATCGACAATCGACGTCACCGCCGAAGCCACGGCGCGTAGCCAGCAGGACGCGACTTCGCTCGCCGACGTCGTCAAGTTTCTCATGAATATGGTGCAGCTTAATGCCAACAAAGGGCCCATTGCGGATCTCGCGAAAATGCTCCAGGGCGCCCAGGTAAGCGCCGACGCCAACACCGTCAAGCTGGCGCTGTCGCTCGCCGAAAGTGATTTCGAGAACCTCGTTAAGCTGGGCAGGCGTGTACCGCGCTGAGCGCGTTAGCGGCGCAGCGCCAGGTATCCGACAACTGCTATCCCCACTACTACGACGATAAGCAGCGCAGGGTCCTGTCGCTCGATCGCCTGCACCGCATCTCGAAAGAATGCCCGGATGCCAGGCATCGCATCCAACATGGTCGTCCCCAACCGGTGCGGGCTCTCTTGGTGGGCCCGCTCTTTGGTACATTACACGCGGCAGGCTGGTACGGCCTACCGCACTCAATCGGCTCAAGCTATCAAACCAAGAATATCACACCGCCGCGGCGTCGCCCGATTTCGGCTGCGAGAGCGTCGCCTGCGAAAAGCTGGATCGATCCGGCCTCCGGCGCGAAAAAACCACGAGCAGGATCGATACGGTCAGCAGCGTTCCATCACGCAGCAGCGTGAGCCCGCTGAGCGCTTCGCCAACGCCGAAACAGCCGCAATCGGCGCCGAGACCTTTCTGATAGGCGATGAGCATCACGACGAAAAAACCGCCCAGCAGCGCCGTCGCCACGAGCGTCACATAACGAAGCAGCCAACCGGACACGAGCAGTATTCCCAGAGCCAGCTCGAGCCACGGAAGAGTTCGTGCGAGGCTCAGGACGGCCCACTCGGGCAGCATGCGGTACGAGTCGATGGAAATCGCAAACAGCAGCCACGGTTGACGGAGCTTCGTGTATGCGGCGTAGATCAACACCGCACCCAGAATCAGACGAAGGGCGAACAGGAGGCGCTGCATGCTCACTTCGACAGCAGATCGTCCAGGAACCGCTTGAAGATCGGATAGCTCACGGCGCTGGCAATCGGATAGGTTCGCTGTTTGTGAACCACCATCAGTGTGGGCGTCGACCGCACGTTCGCCCGTACACCCAGATCGACATCCTTTTGCACCTGCGCCATGACTTGCGGATCCGAAGCCAGGGCCACTATTTTCCTAAGCTCCGAAGGACTCAGCGCGCCTCGCAATGCCTCGTCGATTTTTCCCGTCTTCGACCAGGATTCCTGAGTCCGGAACAGCACGGCGCAGACCTCTTCATAACGGTTCATGCGCGCCGCCGCGGTCGCCAGACACGCCGCGGGCCGCGCGTATTGATGCATCGGCAACGGGAACTCCCGGTGGACCAGGTATACCTTACCCTTCGACACGTACTCGCTCTAACGTGTCTACTGAGCCGCGCGCGTAAGCAAGCGGTCTTTCCGGATCTGACATCGTTCCGTGGCGTCCGCACCGGGTGGGCGGAGTACCCGTATCGCCTTCTTGTGGAGCGATTCTGTTCGAGCGATCCGGCGGCGAGGTCGCCTGTGCGCGTCACACTTGTAAACGGAGGCGCGCAGTACTAGAACCGGCTCGTAAGACCCCAAGTCCGTTCTGCCCCCCGTTGTTCACTATTCACCCCTGTTCTGGTGTATGATGCTGCCATGTAATTCAGGTTGTAGTGTGGCCCCACCTTGTTCGCGGGCCTCCGAGTTCATACGGCCTAAAAGCACATTTGGTTGGAGGTGTGTAACGTGGGAGGTTTTCAAAGAGGTCTCCGCAGGAGTGTACGTGTTGTCTGCGGCGTGGTCGCCATCACGGTGGCGTGCTTCGCGCAGGTAGCGACGTCTCGACTGGATGGCACCGTGACGGATCAGTCCGGCGCCGTAATTCCAGGAGCTTCGGTCAGCGTCTTGAACACCAAGACTCAGGCCAGGGCAAACATCAACGTGGGCCCTGAAGGGACATACGTGTTCCCCTCCCTTCAGCCTGGGACATACACGGTGTCGGCGGAAGCCCCCGGGTTCCGCAAGGCCGTGATTCAGAACGTTGTCCTGAACGTCTCCGATACCGCGACACAGCTCATACGTATGGAAGTCGGACAAGTCACGGAAAGTGTCATGGTGGAAGCGAATTCTGTGAACGTCCAGACCTCGGAAGCGCAGATCGGCCGCTCCATCACGTTGCGGGACATCAACGTGCTGCCTTCCTTGAACCGCACTCCCATAACGCTGGCGGTGTATTCAACCCCCGGCGTCCAGATCGACGCGGGCGACAACTCGTTCTCGCGCATCAACGGCCAGCGCCAGGGATCGACCAACACCCCGCTCGACGGCATCGACGTCAACGATGCGGTGGTACCGCGCCTCGGCCTTTCGCTGACGGCCAACAACATGGACTCGGTTGGCGAATTCCGCGTGATCACCAGCGGCGCCAAGGCCGAGTACGGCCGCAACGCCGGTGGCCAGGTGGAGATGATCACCCGTTCCGGCACCAATGAGTGGCACGGTAACGCGTTCGATTACCTTCGCAACACCGTTCTGAACGCCAACAACTTCTTCAATAACTCCTCGGGTGTCGCCCGGCCCACCCTCATCCAGAACATCTTCGGCGGCTCGGTAAGCGCCCCGATTATCCGCAACAAGACATTCATATTCGGAAACTACCAGGGTCGCCGCACCACACAGACCACGGTGCGTAATCGAACCGTCCTCACGCCGGAGGCCAAGACCGGCCTCTACCGGTGGCGAGCGCCCGGGAGTTCCGCGATTCAGTCGTTCAACATTGTTGCCGCCGACCCGCGCAACAAAGGAATCGATACGGGCGTTGCGGCGAACCTCAAGTTGCTGCCCGATCCGAACAACTTCGACATCGGCGACACGCTGAACACCGCGGGCTTCCGGTTCAACAATCCCTCGGGCAGCTACGAAGATCAGTTCACGATCAAGGGCGATCATCACTTGACGGGCACACACCGGATCTGGTACCGGCATAGCTGGCAGCGCAACTCATCGATTGACGCATTGAACAACGCCGACGCCACGTATCCCGGCCAGGTACAGGGCAGACAGGGCGGCCACCGCTGGGGCAATGCGCTCGGCTCGGACTGGGCCCTCACTCCGTCGATGGTGAACACATTCCGCTACGGCCATCAGAGCGCCAATGTCGCTTTCCAGCGCGATGCGCGCCCGAAAGGCCCAGCCCTGATTTCGAATCTGTTCACTAACCCCATCGCCGCTGGGTTCGCCCAGGGTCGCAATTCACCGGTCGACGAGTTCACCAATCACCTGTCGATGGTCCGCGGCGTCCACACGTATAAGGCCGGCATCAACGTGCGGCTCACTACACAGAACGGCTACAATGACGCGGGCATTTATCCAAACGTGACCTTCGCGCGCCTCAACAACAACATTCCCCCGA
>JBOGMR010000723.1:0-4202 GCA_050746825.1 Bryobacteraceae bacterium
GTCAAGACCGGAATGCCGCGCTTGACCGACGCCTCCGCCAAGGCCTGGCAGTTCTCGACGATCCTGCGAGCATAGTCCCGGAATTCCGGCTTGAGCGCCTCGCGAAATGCGACGGCTTTCGCGGCCAGCGCGTGCGGCAGCGGTCCGCCCAATACGACAGGGCATCCTTTGTCCGCCCATTCCGCGAATTCTTTCTTGCACAACACCAGCCCGCCTCGCGGGCCGCGCAGAGTCTTGTGCGTTGTGGCGGTCACGATGTGGGCGTGCGGCACGGGGTCGAAATCCCCGGTGAATACCTTGCCCGCGACCAACCCGGCGAAATGCGCCATGTCGACCATCAGCACGGCCCCAACTTCGTCTGCAATTTCCCGCATCGCCGCGAAGTTCAGTTTGCGCGAATAGGCGCTGTACCCCGCCAGAAGAATGAGAGGCTTCACCTGACGCGCTTTTTCCCGCACATGATCGAGATTGATCAGATGAGTCTCGGGATCCGCCGTGTACGAATGCGCCTCGAAGAGCTGGCTGGAAATGTTATGCCGGTAACCGTGCGTCAGGTGGCCGCCGGAATAGTAATCGAGCGCCAGAAGGCGCTGGCCGTGAAACGCCTCGCGCACTTTCGCCCAATCGGCAGGCGAGACCTTCGACGGATCGGTCTGCCCCAATGAGTCGAGCATGGGACCCTCGATGCGCGCGGAAAGAATCGTCAGAAACGCGACCAGATTGGCGTCCGCGCCCGAGTGTGGCTGTACATAGGCATGCTCGGCGCCGAAGAGCTGCTCGGCCAGACTGACGGCCTCCGATTCAATCGCATCGACATTGTCGCAACCAGCATAGAAGCGATGGTGCGGATACCCTTCCGCATACTTGTCGGTAAGCAGATTCCCGTGGGCAAGTTGCACCGCGAGCGATGAGTAATTCTCGCTTGCGATGAGCTTCAACGTCGTCCGCTGGTCGTAGAACTCCTGGATGATCGAATCGGCAATCGCCGGCGCGGCCGATCGGAGATGATCGAGGGACGCATAGAAAGCGGCGGCGGCAGAATGAATCGGTCCGCCCTCGGTCTTCAGCAAATAACGGGAGAGGAGGCTCTGGTCATCCGGCATTGGAGTTTTTGGCTTCCTTGAGGATGGGCGGAGGGCCCAGAAGCGAATGATAGCACAGCGGGCGCAATTCGCCCTGACGTAAAGCCTGCGTGGCGAGCCTATCATAATAGGTAGAACCTGAATGCGGGCAGTGCTCATATCGACTTACGAAATGGGGCGTCAGCCTTTTGGGCTCGCGTCTCCCGCAGCCTGGATTTCCGGTGCGGGCTCTTCGGTCACCTGCCTCGATCTTGCCGTTCAGAAGCTGGAACCGGAAACGATATGCAGCGCGGATCTGATCGCGTTCTACCTCCCGATGCACACGGCCACTCGTCTGGCAGCTCGCGTCATTCCTGAGGTCAAGCGGCTGAATCCGTCGGCGCACCTGTGTGCTTACGGCCTGTACGCTCCGCTCAACGCCGCCTACCTGCGGGGACTTGGGATTGAGACCATTGTAGGTGGGGAGTATGAGGAAAGCCTCCGCGATCTGGCGACGGACCGGAAAGTGGCCGGCCGGGATATCGTGTCTCTCGGCAAGCAGCGCTTTCTCATCCCCGAGCGATCGGGGCTTCCGCCGCTCGATCGATACGCCAAGCTGCGGCTCCCCGATGGTTCCGAGCGTCTCGCCGGCTACACGGAGGCCAGCCGCGGATGCAAGCATTTCTGCCGGCATTGTCCGATCGTTCCCGTATATCGAGGATCGTTTCGGATCGTGCAGCGTGACGTCGTCATGGAGGATATCGCGCGGCAAGTGGCGATGGGCGCGCGGCACATCACGTTCGGGGACCCCGACTTCTTCAACGGCATTGGTCACGCGATCGAGATCGTACGAAGCCTCCACCGCGAACACCCCGGCGTCACCTACGATGTCACCGTGAAAGTGGAGCACCTGCTCCAGCATTCGAAATGGCTGCCCGTTTTGCGAGACACCGGCTGCGCATTTGTCACCTCCGCGATTGAATCCGTCGACGATCACGTGCTCGAAATTTTGGAGAAGGGACACACACGCGCCGACTTCCTCCGATTGGTTCGGCTCTTCGAAACAACTGGACTGAATCTGGCGCCGACATTCGTGGCGTTCCATCCGTGGATCACGCTCGAAGGCTATCGCGACCTCCTGGCACTCCTGGCAAGCCTCCATCAGGTGGACAGTGTATCGTCGGTGCAGCTTGTGGTGCGGCTGCTCATCCCGAACGGATCGCGTCTGCTCGAGCGGCCTGAAATTCAGAGCGTGATCGGCGAGTTCGACGGCGCTGCGCTCAGCTACGCGTGGACTCATCCGGATCCCGGGGTGGATGCTCTGCAGCGCGACGTCGAAGCGCTGGTCCGAAAGCTCCAGACTCTGGGAGCCGACCGGGGGCGCATCTTTCGCGCGATCTGGGGTGCACTTGAGAGGGCCATGGGCTCGTCGCAAGCAGCGCCGGAGGGCGCACCAAGGACCGGCCGCTGCACGATTCCTTATCTGACTGAGCCTTGGTTCTGTTGAACCGAGCCTACCACGGAGCAGTCTGCTCCGGTTTGACCGGGACCCGGGAGGATGCGTTTCGATGTCAGGTTTAGTGCCTGCAAGGTGATCCCATGACCCACTCACAGGTTGACGTTGGCGTCGACCTTTGCCAAGTGCTAGTGGAGAGCTACGCTGTTAACGAGCGGATGAATCAGATCGTCCTCGAGCATCTCGATCCCGCTGCCTGGCGCGCTAAACTGCCCGGGAGTAAGGGACGGACTATCGCCGCCATTTTTGCGCACGTCCACAACATCCGTCGCAAATGGCTAAGGCTATCCGCCCCGCATCTAAAGCTCCCTGCCCGGCTCGACTACGCTAGCTGTACGCAGAAGCAGGCCCGGGCCGCTCTGGTTGCAAGCGCCGCGCGCTGCTCCGAAATGCTGGCGGACGCTCTGTCTCGGCCGCAGAGCCGAATCGAAACCTTTCGCCGCGACGGTTGGGCGAGACCGTGGCCGGCAGGTGCAGCCATGCTGGCCTACATGATTTCGCACGACGCACATCATCGCGGCCAGGTGGGTATGCTGGCGCATCAGCTCGGATTCCCGCTGCCGGCCAAGGCCGACTATGGGATCTGGGTTTGGGAAAAACTATGGAAGGAGTGCGGATTCACGCATCCGCGATAAGAATTGGACTGGAACAGGCGCCGGCGATCACGGGCTCACTCGTTAGGGGCTGTCGTCCGCAGGTAGAGCTCGGTCAATTGTGACAGCGAAAGCTGCTCCGCGCGCAAGCGTGCTTCGGGCCACGCCTGCACAGCCGCGCCGTACCGCGAGGCCAGATTGTTGCGCAGCGTCTTGCGCTTCTGGCGAAATGCGGCCCGCAAGAAATCGAGGAACGCCGAAATGCGATCGATACCCAGCGCGGCTGATTTGTCGCGCGGAACAAGACGAATCACGGCCGAATCGACTTTGGGGGGCGGGCGGAACGCTGCTGGCGGAACGCGAAACAAAATCTCAACGTCCGCGCGAAGTTGGCAGGCAACACTCAAATAGCCGTAGTCGCGGCTCCCCGGTAGAGCGGCGATCCGCTGGGCCACCTCCCTCTGCACCAGGAATACGCCGCGATCGGCGGACGGCTGTGTCGCGAGGAATTTGTCGATCAGCGGCGTTGCGACGTAATAGGGAAGGTTGCCTGCGACGACGGCGCGGCCCCACTGCCCGAGATCTGTCTCCAGCGCGTCCTGCCGAATCAGCGTCAGGCGTGGCTCTGCGCCGTAACGCTCGCGCAGACGCCCCGCCAATACCGTATCGAGTTCGATCGCGATCAGCCGCTCGCATCGGTCGAGCAACCGCGACGTGAGCGCGCCCTTGCCCGGGCCAATCTCGATCGCAAGAGGAGTGCGCTCGGGGCAAGCCGCCGCCGCGATCCTTTCGAGGAGGTTTGCGTTGGTTAGGAAATGCTGACCGAGGCGGCGGCCCAGAGCTTAGCCCTTCACCACGATCCGGCTGCGGCGCATGAGCACCTTGCCGGGCGCCGGCGTGCCGAACATCCGCGCCGGAACGTACGTGGTGAACAGGATCATGTTGCCGATCTCAGTCGTCATCTCGCCTTCGGGGACCGAGTAGTTCACCGGCCGGCCCTGGCTGTCGATCTCGACCTCGACCAGCGTGTCG